>CALCSH010000068.1 GCA_937893815.1 uncultured Anaerolineae bacterium
ATCCACAAAGCGGTATTTGAGCAGTGCCCAAATCGCTTCAAAAGCATCGCGGATGCCGATTTTTTTGCCTTCAGCGTAGTCACGCGGATTGAAGGATATAGGCACTTCAAAAATACGCATGCCCCTTTTAAGGATTTTCGCCGTGAATTCAGGCTCAAATTCAAAACGCTTGGCGTGCAAGGGAATATCTGCAATGATTTCTCGCTTGAAAACCTTATAACCAGTTTCCATATCCGTCAAAATCGTATCGTAGAGGATATTGGTCATTAGCGTGAGAAGTTTATTGGCGATCATATGCCAAAACATGGCCACACGGCGCGGCGCACCTAAAAAGCGCGAGCCATAAACAACATCGGCCAAATCTTCTTCAATTGGTTGCAATAATTTGGGGTAATCACGCGGATCATATTCCAGATCAGCATCTTGAATGAGCAAAATGTCGCATGTCGCAGCTTTAATGCCAGTGCGCACAGCCGCGCCTTTGCCCTGATTGTGCTCATGTAGAATTACCCGGACACCATCCTTGCCATCCAGCTCTTTGAGAATATCACGAGTGCCATCGGTGGAACCATCATCCACCAGAATGATCTCATCGGCCAATTTTGTGGCATGCACGCGCCTCATAATTTCGTGAATGGTTTTAAATTCGTTATAGACAGGGATCAATACGGTGAGAGTCATGGCGGGGATTATACCGCGTATTTTTTTGACAGCGTGCTATAATCAGCGTACGTTGAGAAGGAGAGCCTATGAGCGCACTGAGTTCACCAACCGGCAATATCAACCCCCCTACCGGTAAAGGGCCATTTATCCCACCACCGATTACAAAAATTAAAGATACCGGATTATCGCAACTTTGGCTGCAAGACCTTGTGCTCAAGGTATTGTATTTTCAAGGGTACCTGAGCGGATTTCAGGTGGCCGAAGCTGTGGCGTTGCCATTTGCCGGAGTCGCCGATCAAATTTTGAACGCTCTGAAAAGAGAAAAATTTGTCGAGGTAAAATCCTCGCAAATGGGGTTGGGGGAAGGCTCGTACCAGTATGCCATCACAGGTGCGGGCATTGAACGCGCGCGCGAGGCCCTCGATCGCAGCCAATACGCCGGGCCTGCCCCGGTTCCCCTCGAAGTGTATAATCGCTCTATCCGCAACCAGCAACGCGGGAAATTGCGCGTCACCAGCCGAATTTTACGTCAGGCGCTCTCACAACTGGTACTTAATGAGTCCACATTCCAGCGCATTGGCCCGGCGGTTAATTCCGGCACATCTATATTCTTGTATGGGCCGCCAGGAAATGGAAAAACCAGCGTCGCACGCGCCATCGGACAACTGGTGCTCAGTACGACGATGTATATTCCCTATTCATTGTATATTGATGGACAGGTCGTCAAGCTCTACGATAGCGTCAACCATAAACGCGCCCCGGAAAAAGATACGACCGAACGCGGCACAGGCTCGCTGAGGGCCGGTTCGCGACGCGACACGCGCTGGGTACTGATTCAGCGCCCGTTCATTATGACCGGCGGTGAGTTGACCATGGAGGGGTTGGATTTAGTCTTCGATGATGTCAATAAATTCTATGAAGCCCCATTCCAGGTGAAAGCCAATGGCGGTATCTTGCTAATCGACGATTTTGGCCGCCAGCTTGTGCGTCCGCGCGATTTGCTCAACCGCTGGATTGTGCCGCTGGAAAACCGCATTGATTATCTTACTTTGCATACCGGACGCAAAATTGAAATGCCTTTCGATGTGCTGATCGTATTTTCCACCAACCTGCCGCCAAAAGATCTGGTGGATGAAGCCTTCCTCCGGCGATTGCGGCACAAAATTGAGGTCGGCGATCCCACCTATGAAGAATACCGCGAAATTTTCCAGCGAATGGCAAAAATCAAAAAAGTAGAATATCGCGATCAGGGATTGGCGTATTTGCTGCAAGAATGGTATATCAAACATAATCGCAAACTGCGCGCGTCCCATCCGCGCGATTTATGCGATCAAATTCTAGACATCGGCGATTTTATGTCGATGGAACCACGCATGACACGCGATCTGATTGATCGCGCCGCTCAGGCCTATTTTGTCGATCTCTAAAGGCGGGCCTCATGTTCGAAAAACTCCCCACACCTACCATTTTCGCTCACCGCGGTTCCAGTGCCCATGCCCCAGAAAACACACTGGCCGCATTTGAACTGGCCATACGGCAGAATGCCGATGCCATTGAACTGGATGCCAAACTCACAGCTGATGGCGAGGTGGTCGTTTTTCACGATCCAACGCTCGACCGCACAACGGATGGCAGTGGATGGGTCAGCGATCATACGCTGGCAGAACTCAAAGAATTGGACGCGGGTTGCAGTTTTGATGTCAACTTTTGCGGCGAGCGAATTCCCACACTGGCCGAAGTTTTCGAGCATGTCGGTCAGGATACCTTCATCAACATCGAACTGACCAATTACCGCGCCCTGCGCAACACGCTTCCGGAAAAAGTAGCCTCGCTGATTAAATACCATCATCTCCAAGATCGGGTGTTCTTCTCATCCTTCAATCCGATTGCGCTGATGCGAGCCTTTAAAATGTTGCCGCAGATTCCTTCGGGGCTATTGGCGCTCTCCGGGTTTGCGGGTGCGTGGGCACGCTCTGCATTGGGGCGCAGAGTCCCCTACCGGGCGCTGCACCCAGCCCTGAGCGACGTCACGCCGCGCCTGATCCACCAACAACACCAGCGTGGAAATCGAGTCCACGTTTACACGGTCAATCATCCCGATGATATCAATCGCATGTTTGATTGGCAAATAGACGGGATTTTCACCGACGACCCGCTGTTGGCGCGCCGCATTCTTGATGGTAGGCCCGCCCCCGAGGCCGTTGTTTGAAACCTATGTTCGTAAACGATCCCACCCCCGCCGAGATCATGGTGGCCTGCATGGCACGCCAGGTCGAAAACGGCGAAATCGTTGCGCAGGGAATCGCCACGCCATTAGTGACCGCAGCCTATTTGCTGGCCCGTCACACACACGCACCTGATTTGTATTTTGCTTCCGCCATTGGGCAGGGAATTTGTCGTCACCCTGCTCCGCTCGGCATTACAACGATCGAAAGTTTGTGGCTTGACCGCTCGCTGAGTAATGTGGGCTTTGTGCGCGCCGCGGCCGATATTTTGCCCATTCTGCGCCCTAAAGAATTTTTCCGCCCCGGGCAAGTGGATGCATATGGCAATTTTAATAATCTGGCATTCGGAGATGACTACACGAAGCCAAGATTGCGTCTTCCCGGCAGCGGCGGCATCCCCGATGTGACCACTTTCATCAGTGATATCTTTTTGTATGTGCCGCGTCATTCACGGGTGACTTTTGTCGAAACCATCGATTTTCGTTCGGGGTTGGGCTATCATCCTGCAAGACAAGCTGGTGCAGGGCCGCGATACCTGGTCAGCGACCTGGGACAATTCGACTACGCCAACGGGCGCATGCGCCTGATTTCATACCACCCTGGGAGCAGCATTCAGCGCATCGAGGCGAAAACCAAATTTAAACTTGAGGTCGCCACCGATGTGCACGAAACCGAACCGCCGACCGCGGAGGAGCTGGAACTCATTCGCCATGAAGTTGATCCCCTCGGTGTGCGCGATCTGGAGTTATTGAGCGGCAGCGCTCGCCGCAAGCGTTTGCACGAGATTCTGGTGCAAGAAAGTCAGTAGGTTTGTTGAGGAAAGATTCTTGAATTCCAGACCTGCCAGGTTTGTTCAAAGAATGTTCATACGCTTTTTGCCCAAACATCCGACAGGTCTTTTCAAAAGATTTCCGATGAGCGCTTTTTCCCAGGCGGTGCTACGGGCTTGATCCCATCCGTCTGGCTTTGTCTGAAGTATTGAGGAGAGCATTGAGAAGTTTTCGCCATACGCAATTGGCGCTAATCCTGGCGCTATGTTTGCTTTTCTTGCCTTATATTCCCGGACAAGCGGCTCTGCCCCAACAAGATGCCAGCCCTGAGACGCGTGCGCGGGATACGCTCGCCATACTCACCCCAGAAGAACGCATAGGGCAGTTATTTCTGGTCACTTTTCAGGGCACCGATGCTGGGCCAGAATCGCAAATCTACGATCTTATCGCCAATCATTATCTGGGCGGAGTCATCCTCAGCCAGTCCAATGATAATTTTACGCTTGAGCAAACCGCGTCCAACGCACAAGCGCTCACCCACCAGCTACAAACCAACCATCATTCGAGCACCCAGGAAGAACACACCCTGCCTGACAGTAATGAACCTTTTTTGCCAGTCTATATTCCCTTGCTTATTGGCATCTCCCAGGAAGGGGATGGCGCGCCGCTCGACCAGATGCACAGCGGTGTAACCCAACTTCCCAGCCAACTAGCGATTGGCGCAACCTGGAATTCCGACTTTGCACGTCAGGTTGGTGCGCTGGCCGGGAAGGAATTATCGTCTTTGGGGTTCAACCTGCTCTTCGGGCCTTCGCTGGATGTCTCTGACATCCCCAGCCCCGACGGGGAAGGCGACCTGAATGTGCGCGTCTTTGGCGGTGACCCGTATTGGGTGGGCGAAATGGCGCGTGCATATATCACCGGTATACATGAAGGCAGCGATGGACATCTCGCAGTCGTCGGCACGCATTTCCCCGGCTTGGGAAGCGCCGATCGCCTTCCTGAAAATGAAATTGCTACGGTGCGCAAGTCACTGGAACAACTTCAGCAAATTGAGTTGGCTCCCTTCTTCTCAGTCACCGGCCATGCTACCGACTCTGCAGAACAACTCGACGCGTTACTGGTATCGCATATTCGTTATCAAGGGCTGCAAGGCAATATCCGTTCAACGACGCGGCCGGTGAGCTTCGACCAGCAAGCACTCAACCTGCTGATGCAATTGTCGCCGATTTCTTCATGGCGCGAGAATGGCGGCATTATGATCAGCGATGATCTTGGAAGCCGCGCAGTTCGCCGCTTTCAGGATCCGACAGAGCTGACGTTCAATGCCCGCCGATTGGCTCTCGATGCCTTCCTGGCTGGGAACGATATGCTATATTTAAACAACTTTATCAGCAGCGACGCCCCCGATGCCTACACGACCATTCTAACTACGCTCGAATTTTTCGCCCGCAAATATCGCGAAGACCCGGTTTTTGCCCAGCGTGTCGATCAATCGGTATTGCGCATCCTGACATTAAAATACCGCATGTTTGGGTTTTTTACCCTCAATCTGGTGCTGCCATCCGGAAATATCAATGAGATCAATTCCACAGAATCGAACCAGATCACGTACGAAGTCGCCCAACGCGCAGCAACACTACTCAGCCCGCCGCTCGCCGAGTTGAGCAACGAATTTCCCAACCCGCCCACGATCAATGAACGGATAGTGTTCATCACAGATACTTACGACAGCCAGCAATGCAGCGAGTGCCCTCTACAGCCAGTACTCGCGCCTGATGCGCTTCAGCAATCCGTCATCAATCTTTTTGGGCCGAATGCAGGTAATCTGGTTTCCTCTGCAAATCTAACCTCGCTTACCTTCGCTCAACTTACCGATTTGCTCAATAACAGTGAAGATGCCCGACAAATTGAATATGTTATCGGCCGCGCGCACTGGCTGGTGTTCACCCCATTGGATATTGATTTTGATCGCCCGGAATCATTTGCTTTACAACGGTTTCTTGCTGAACGGCCGGATCTCATCAGCAATAAAAATATCATCGTTTTCGCGGCCAACGCCCCTTACTATCTCGATGCAACCGATATATCCAAACTGACGGCCTATTTTGGACTTTTTGGGAAAACACAGGCATCTATGGATGTTGCCGCGCGCTTGCTCTTCAAAGAGATCACCAATCCCGGAGGGGCGCTGCCGGTATCCGTTCCCGGGATTGGATACGATCTCATCACAGCCACTTCACCTAACCCTGCACAGCCCATCCCCATGAGAGTAGTCAGTATTCCAACAATTGAAGGTGAACCGGCGACTCCCGTCAGCGAATATTTGCTTGGCGATGTAATCACATTAGAATCGGGTATTATTCTCGATTACAATGGCAACCCAGTCCCCGATAATACGCCGGTACAATTCACGATCACAATTAATGGCCAAGAAATGCCTTCCATCAGTGACATGACACAGGGTGGCAGCATACGCACACAGTATCAATTTGAACAATCGGGCTATGTCAGCATCAAGGCTGTCAGTGGCGCCGCATCGTCCACGGATTTGGTATTCAATATCCCCGCGCCCGAAGGCCCTACCCCAACCGCTACAACGGAACCAACTGCCACGCCAGCGCCAACTGCCACGGCCACGGAGCCGCCCCCCACACCTGTACCAACACCCGTGCCAGAGACTCCGCCACCTACCAGTAAATTACGCGATTGGGTATTCGTTCTGATCATCCTTGGCGTTGTGGCCTGGAGCGCTTCACGCAGTGGAGCATTAATCGGCCAGGTGCGGCTGGGTGTGCGCTGGGGCTTCGCCGCGATCATTTCAGGATTGTTAACCTACACCTATGGTACGTTATCTCTGCCTGGCAGCGGCTGGGCAACAGAGAGCGATCAGCACTGGGGGTTGCTCCTGATGGCTTTCTTCGGCGCTTTGCTCGGATGGGGTGCCAT
>CALCSH010000069.1 GCA_937893815.1 uncultured Anaerolineae bacterium
CCAGATTTAGGGGTATAGGGCGTGCGGAACACGCCCTATACCCCTAAATCTGGACTACTACCACGGGGATTCCCAGAGACCTTAACATCTAATCCACGAGTTCGATTTCAGCGTCGGACAGGCGCTCTTGAAGCAGCGCCAGCAAACGCGGACGCATCTCGGCCGCCTTGCCAAAGCGCGCCTTGACTAATAATGTCAATTCTGCCTGCTGCCCAATTACGCCTTCTTTGCTGATCACTTGCCAGGGTTCCAGAAGATTTGGTAAGAGATCAACAGCATCCGCGGCCAATTCATCGAGCACCCCGAGCGCATGACTCAGTTCCGCAGCCTGGATTCGTACCGTCACACTGGCCGCCGAGAATTTGCCGCGGCTGAAATTACGCACCATACGAATTTCTCCGTTAGGAATAAAATATAATTCACCTGTTGGAGAGCGCATCCAGGTGTTGCGCAAATTAATTTTCTCGACCACGCCTTCCATGCCCAAGATTTCAACTTTTTCCCCTACTGCAAACGTATCTTCAAAGATAAACCCAATCCCGGTGAGATAATCGCTGAGCAGCGGCCGTGCCCCTAACCCAAAGGCAGCGCTGAATAAGCCTACCATCCAAACCAGCGTATCAATATCCACGAACAACGCCAGGGTAGCGATGCCAGCTCCCAGAAAAGCGATGAAACTAACCAGGCTGGTGATTAAACTACGCAGGGTCTCCCGGCGCTCTGGCCGGGAAATTTTCGCCAACACTTTTGCGCGCTCCATTTTGGACGTGCGGCGTATGGCCCAGATGATGACACGAGAAAGCGCCCAGGCTAATATAAAAAATACCCCAATGCGAATCAAATTCACCATCCAGGGGTAACGTAGTAGGAAATTTCGCACTTGGTCAATCATGCATTAATGATCCAGTTTTGGCGCGGGAACTCCGACCCGCGAAATAGCCCAAAGCCGCGCCGCCAAATAACGCCAACCCGCCAACGGTAATAAAAGCATCTTGCCAAAAACGCACCGGGAAAAGGCGGATCAATGTATCCGAATACAAGAAAATCCAGGTTTCGCCTTCAAAGAAAATTTTATGAAACGTTATAAATAGCGAGTCAAAACTCAGCACAATCGCCACCATCAGCGTACCCAATAGCGCTACCGTCAGCCAGCCGCCGCGCGCCAGAGCCTGGCGATAACTCCAAATCCAGTCGCTGCGGCGTGCCCAGATATAAACCAGGACCACCACGATCATGGAGGCATACAACATTCGCATGGCGGCTTCAACCACAACCTGCACATCATCCATGTGGTTTAATTCGCGCTCGTTATACAACGGGACGCCATCCTCAAACGCTAAGTCGCCGAGGAATTCGATCCCCGCCCCGTTGAGCAAGTAATCCAGCGCACTTTTCGACCAGTGCAAGCGATCTTGCATCGTTAAGCCATAAGAATCTTCTGGAAAATATGGCATGCGATACTCGATCTGTACAAATAGCGGAGTGAGCAGCAAACGCACTGCGCCTAAAACTAAAATGACGGGCACAAGAGTAGTCACAAGCCATTGGGTACATTGCTTAACAAATTTCATTCGTTCTCCAGTAAATCGACACTGTCATCCTCCGATCGTTCTCTATTTCAACTCATCCATACCGCTCACGATATAACTCAAAACCATATTATTTGTTATCCACTCGATGGGTGCCAGATCATCTGTAAATACGACTTCACTTTGCGGTGTGGGCTGCAAATATAGAATCGCCCGCTGCAATGCATCCAACAGCAAAGGGTGCGCATCGCCCCGCGCGTTCAGGGCGGTGTAATTGGCATATACATCGTCTACAGTCGTGGGCTTCACCGTAGCATATACCATCGAATTAAAAGTATTTGGAATATCCATCACATAGATGGATGGGAATATCGTTCCGATGGTTCCAACCAAGCCATCGATCAGGCTGCGATCCGCTGGCGCGCGGCCGACGTTGATCACCAGTACACCATCCTGATCAAGATGATCGTAGACGATCTGGAAAAATTCGCGCGTGGTTAGGTGCCAGGGAATATACGGTGGCCGATAAGCATCGATGCTGATGATGGAGTAACGCCGCGTGCTTTGACTCAGCCCCCAACGTCCGTCCACCGGGATTGGCTGGAGGTTGGTCTGTGTCATCCCAAAATATTCCTGTCCCACGCGGATGATGTCCGGGTCAATTTCGAAGCCGTCAATCGGAATTGGCCCAAAAACGGCTGTGGCTTGCGTAGAAATTGTCCCTGCGGCCAGCCCAATAATCGCCATGCTCTTAACTTGATTCTGCTCGAAAGGTGCGGGATTAAAAAATGGGGCCGCCAGAACCTGCATCCACGGCCCGTGATAGGCCAACTCTTGCGGGTTGTAAACGGAGTGAATCCCTTGCCCTTCGTTGAGGCGCAGATAACGATACTCGCCGATTTCAAGCACCTGAATATAGTTATAGGCCGATTCGGTTTCGTAGATTTGTCCATGGGTGGCTTTGATTTGACCGCGGCCCCACACCACGGCCAGCGCCATCAACACCAACAGCATCCAACTCCATTTCAGAGCTGCCTTTCGACCCGAACTTCCCCACAAGCCAAACAGAGCCACCAATACCAGGAACAACGCAAAAACCAGGAACGTGAACGTCGTACCGATCAACGGAATCAAAACCAGAACAGGCAGAAAAGTCCCCACAAAAGAACCCAACGTCGAGATGGCATAGATGCGACCGGAGATTTGCCCGGCTTTACGGGCGTCTTGCAACGCCAGACGGATGGCGAAGGGCGAGATCATCCCCAACAATGTAACTGGTACAATGAATAGCACCAGCACAGCGGAGAATGCGCCAGCCAGCACGCCAATTGCCAGCTGATCAAATGCATCGGCGGCGGCGCTGAGTACCGGGCGCGAGATGAAAGGTATGATCCCGGCCGTGAAGCCTCCCCAGGCCAAAATTCCGTAAAACGTTTCAGGGTTGGGCTTGCGATCGGCCAGCCGCCCACCGAGGAAATACCCCGCCGTGAGATAGATTAGAATCAGACCGATAATGCTGGCCCAAACCAGGTTACTGGTGCCAAAGACACTCCCCAGCAAGCGTGAGGCGGCGAGTTCAACTGCCAGGGTGGTCATACCAGAGGCGAATACAGTGAAGTAAAGGTATTTTTGATTCATCTCTTAGATTATATCGTAGTAGTTCTATGAGGTGATTGCCCATTAAAGATTGCCAATTTATAATATGACTCTACTGCAAAAACCCTTCACCGCTGAGAACGCGGAGAGCGCAGAGTTTTAAAAGTGCGAAATCGTCAAAAAATCTCGGC
>CALCSH010000070.1 GCA_937893815.1 uncultured Anaerolineae bacterium
AGTATTCTCCAGCGCATCCGTCACCGATGACAGTTTGCCTTCGGGGGTGTAGGTGTAGCTGGTGGTGTTATTGAGTGCATCCGTGCTGCTAGTCAGCAGTGTGCCACTGTACGCGTAGGTCGTCAAATAGCCCTGCGCATCCGTCACCGATGTCAGGTTATTCTGCGCGTCGTATGCCAGATCGGTCAGGTTGCCTGCCGCATCCATTACTGATGTCAAGTTGGCCCCATCCGCGCTCCAGGTCAGTTGGGTTACTTCGCCCACTTCATCGGTGAGCGTCGCCGGGCGGAAGTTGGCATCATAGGTCTTGCTGGTCGAAGCTGTCAGGGGATTGGTCTCTCCAGTCAGCGTATTGCGACCATTGTAGTCGTGGGTTGTTGCCCTCCCCAGAGCATCATAGACGGTCGAACTGCCATCGGCATTGTACACAATCCGAGTGAGTTGGTTTCCCAGCGCATCGAATTGGCGGAAGGCGCGACCCTGTAGATCATACTCTGTCTGCACAGAATGCACACCGCGCGGGTCAACGACTTGCGTCATGCGGTGTTCAGTATCATAGGCATATGTCCATACCTGATCCAGTACATCGATGGTCGAGATTAGATCACCATTGACATCATAAGTGTAGCTGGTTTGGCGTCCTGTCTGGTCGGTTACTGTGGCAATGCGCCCATTGGCATCATAGCCGAAATCTAGATGGCGCGAACCATCATCCGCGCTCACCCGCACCAGGCGCTCGCTAACATCATAGGTGTAGGTAAGCCCATAACCCTGATCGTCAACACGAGAGAGGATTGCTCCATTCTCATTGAAGGTCAACACCTTTTGGGTGGAGCTTTCAATCACATAGGTTACCTGGGGGACATCGAGACGCGTCAAGCTGGCGGTTACGCCAGGTCCCGGTGTATAGCTGCCGTCATCTTCGATCTTGAACAGGTAACGGTCACCACTAACCCCCTGGTAGAGTACGAAGCCATCCATCCCCTGGGAGTCTTCAGGGAAAATCAACCGTAAAGCGTGGTTATGGCTCCAACCTACCCCTAGCCCATCCTGACTCCCATCAATTGCAGCCGATGAGTAACCTGGCTGGAAGGTCAAATTGCACGAACGCGTTGGAATAGAAATATCTACGGTTCCAAAGGAGAAAGCGCCGGTTTGGGTGTTGATCGGGTCGCCACCAAAACCCTGCGTTTGGTTCTCATTTGTAGAAATGCCATCATTAGGACATGTCTCCCCATTGCCCCCCTGCGAGAACTTTGTCCCGCGGCCAAAACGTACTGTCCCAAGGAAGAGATCAGTCAGCCAATTGAAGCCGCTTGTCGCTTCGCAGGCATACATTTCATCTGCAGCTTGATAGGCGGTTTCTTCGCTATCAGCGCATACATAGGCAGTCGCCTGATCTACGCTCACCCCCAGCATATAGTTCGCCGAACTGATATAGTGACCACCATTATTATGCTGAGTAGACATATACACATTCTGGGTAGACATGCCCGCCAAACCGCTATTCCACTGATTGCCGGTGAGGTCAAAACTATATGTACCCTGAGGAATAATCCCGTTAAACGAGCCAACTTCTTGCCCATTGAAACTTATTTGACCAGAGTGCGGTAAGACGCTACTGTTCGGAGAAAAATCCATTTGTAGATAGGCACTATCAATATTGCCTTCGTTCAAAAATGCCAGTGTTTGAATGGGTGTTTCAACCACCGGACGATTTGTGCAATACCAATCACCCGTCAAAAATTCCATTACACAGTCGCTCAAAGTTACATCGAAGACCTGCTTGCCTTCACCACAAGTAGCACTGGTTGACTGGGTCACATTCTCTCCAGCACCATTTACGCTCAAATCATAAGGAATATCAGCGACATCATCTCTCGCCATGCTTGCCAGATGCCCACTCTGGTTGTATGCTGATTGAGCTGCATCTTCTGCTGTGAAAATCGGATAGATTGTCACCTCAATCGAATGATCGGTTTGTAAATATGCATGGCTGAAGCTTGGCTGGATCAATACGCGCGCGGGTTCCCCGGTCTCCGGGTCAATCGCCGCAATAGAAAGATCGGTAATCGCTTGACCATGATTGGTGATGGTATATGTTTTCCCCAGTGTCAGGGGGTTAAGTTCACCCTCCTGGACAGTAAAATCACCTTCTGATAATACACGCACATGAAGCGCAGCGTGATCCTCCAACGGTGCGCCATCTTCATCGGCTACCAGATGCGCTGTCAGATCATATTCAGCCTGCATCGTATCCTGAGCATGGATTCCTAGTAATAAATGATGTGTTTCGCCGGGTTGCAAGGTGATCGTTTCGTCCACACTGCCGCTGCCCACGAAATTGACAATCAGGTCTTCGTATGGGTGGAGTACCGTCGTCGTCAGCGTATGGGCCACACTATCGTTGTTGCGCACATCGACTGTCATCTGTTGGTTATAATCTCGATTGATCGTGGTATTTAGACTGTGATTTGTGAATACAATGCCACTGCCGATGGTCAGAGATCGTGTTGCACTGGTTGCCGTGCCACAGGTAGATGTGGTTACCAAGTTCCATTCGTAGGTTTCATAACGCGTCAGGTCATCAACCTGTACCTGATGAACCATCCCTTCTGAAGTATTGAAAGTCTGCACGTTTTCAGGTTCACCCTCTGGATACAGAGTCAACACACCGCTGGTGCTGGGGTTAGTGCGCCAACTGAATAATACTGAACGCGAGCCGCTCGTAGAGCCGTTATTCGGTGCATCCATCCAGATTTGAGGGGCCTGAATCAGATTTAGTGTAGCCGGTAGGCTAACAGTCTGTCCATTCCCGGTGGCTACAACATCTACACTAAACGGCAATGTGGTCTCAGCCTGGCAATCCAAGACATCAACCGTCAGGGTAACGTCCACAAAACCACCGGCGGGAATGGCTACTTGCGCCGTGCTGAAGGACACCCAGGCGGCGTCCAAACCATTGACAGCAAGATGATAGGTATCTGCATACAATCCATTATTTACGATCCGCATCGTGTAAGTTGTTGATCCGCCCAGGTTCAGTGTCTGTTGAACTGGATTAATCGTTGTTGCAAACCCATAGCCTTCAACAACCGTCGTTGATGTGACTATAGAATCATTCGCCGCATTCTCATCTGGCGAAGTTGTACTGGCGGTGAGCGTGCTTTCCAACACACTCCCTGCAGTTGTTGATTGGGGAACATGGGCTGTAACAGTGAAAGAAATCAGATCGCCATAATTCATCACCCCCAGGCTCCAGGTGTATGCGCTCCCGTTCTGCGTCGGTTCCACAGATGCAGTGTGGCTAACCAGGTTGACCCCGGCTGGTAATTCCTGGGTGATGAGCACATCTTGGGCAGCCAGGCTGTCCAGATTTTCCACGCTCAGGGTATATACCACCACATCACCTGGCGCGACTTCCGCCGGAGCGGAAAGCGCAACAGACAGATCAGTTCCCTTGAATTGAATTTCAGCACCATCATTCAAGGGAATACCATCGGCAATCGCAGTAATCGTTACTGTTTCGATAGCAGCACTGCGAACTGTACCACTGGTTTGTCCATTTAGGTCAGTTGTGTTGACTGGCTGGGTAGCCTCAGCCGAACCACTGGCAGCTAGAGTAATAGAGACATCCGAGATCGGATTGCCAAACGCATCAGTCACGGTAACTGTAACTAATACTTCTGTGTTGCCATCCGCGGGAGCTTCAGCAACATCTGTTGATACATCCGATGCCATTGCGCTTATTGCACCAGGGACAAAGGTGACTTCTGGTTGCTCCGATAATGTGATCCCATCGGTTACGTCGCTGGCTGTTAGCGTTTTGATTTCAGCTTTCGTTGTTGCTAGGGTAAAGACGGCAACACCATCACCGTCTGTCTCGGCTGGGGTCGGGCCAACTACGAGATTATTACTCCCGGAAACATTCAAACTTACAACATGCCCAGCGATTGGGTGATCCAGCGCATCTCGCAAGGTCACTGTGATTGTAACTGTTTCATTTCCATCTGCCGTAGCGATGGCCGGATATACCACGATTGTAGAGTGATCGGCATCCGTTGGGCCTAGCACAAAGGTAATGGTAGCTTCGTCAGACAGTACAATCCCGGCGGTCACATCTTCTGCTGACAATACCGCCTGGCCCACTGCGGTTGAGCGAATGGTGGCTGTCAACTTACCATCTTCATCTGTCGCAGGAATATCGGGCAGCGTAACAATCGCCGCAGTGCCAGTTATATGCACTGCAATTTCATGCCCTACCACCGGATTGCTATAAGCGTCTTTTAGGGTCACTATGACCAATGCTGTAGCCAGACCATTGGCTGTAATGATGGTTGGTAAGATTGCCAATGTTGAAACTGTGGGTGATACCGATCCAGGGGTAAAAGTCGCCTGCGCCGGTTGAGATAATGTTATGCCGTCACCAGTTGCGACCAGCGTCTTATTCTCAGCCCGTGTTGATGACAGTGTGGCCGTAACAACACCATTAGCATCGGTCGTTCCTATCAAAACCGCTTCACTGCCAACCGGAGCGCCGTTAATCGAATTGTCGCTCCCTTCGCTGATTTGGACGGTGACATCCTTGCCCGGCAGCACCACACCAAATGGGTCTTTCAAGGTAACGGTGATCATCATGGTTTCAATGCCATCAGCGACTAGCATTGTTGGATCAACAGCGATCGTTGATAGGGTTGGATCGGTGGAAAGGAATTCGATGGTCGCAGTATCTGATAGTAGCATATCCTCGGTCAGATCGCGCCCCTGGATGGTGACAATCTGCTCTATACCGGAGCGAATGGTCGCCGTCGCCTGACCATTGACATCTGTAATTGTCTGTACAGTATCCAGGGTAATACCCGCCCCATCATGCAATAGTTCAACCTGATGGCCCTCGATTGGGTTGCCAAATGCATCGCGCAGTGTGACCGTGATCGTCGCTGTCATCAGATCATCGGCTGTCACACTTGCAGGATCAACTTCGATGGATGATTGGGCATCATCCAGTGGCCCAGCACCAAATATTACTTGTTCTGTATCCGGTAATACGACATCATCAATCAACTCGCGCGCCGAGATGATAATATCTTGAGCAACCGTTGAATGGATCGTCGCCGTAACTTGACCGTTGGCGTCTGTGGTTGTCGTTGCTTGCTCAATATCCACACCCAGCCCATCCGTTTCTACCTGAACTTCCCGGTTCGGCATGGGATTACCCAGGCTGTCGCGCATAGTCACGGTCACCAAAGCAGTTTCCACACCATCGGCTACTAAACTCAATGGGGTTGCTTCCAGCGAGGATTGGCCTACATCCACAGAAAAATCACCAAAGTTGATGGTGGCTATTTGGCCGCCATATACCGCTGTTTCCACAACATCCGGCGTCGAAGATCCATATCCTGGCGGATTGGTTTCGGTAAGAGTAAAGGTATCGGTGCTATATGGAGTAATCAGAATGTCGTCAATGTTGATATAGTTCTCGTTGATTTCACTGAAGAACTGCAAGCGAATCGTTTGACCCCTGAATTCCTGAATATCTGCATAGTATTCTTTCCACGCATGATTCGTTCCACTGTTGCTCACCAGTGTGCGCAATGTTGAACCGTCACTTGCATCCAGAATGTACGCATAACTGCGGTCATTCCGCCCTGTTTGCCACCACCATGACAGCACTTCCGCATCGTCTGGCACCGTGAAAGCCGGTGAGGTCAGCCTGCCACCGGCGTAGTTTTTCACAAAAGCGTAATTACTATTATCATGGCTGCCACCTTCGTTCACGCCAAACCACTGGCTATCCTTACCCCCGGTGTATCCCACCACATCCCAATCCGGCACTGCCACACTAAACATGCCTACATCGTCAATGTTGATATAGTTCTCGTTGATTTCACTGAAGAACTGCAAGCGAATCG
>CALCSH010000071.1 GCA_937893815.1 uncultured Anaerolineae bacterium
GTGCTCTGCACGCCCATTACCCCTAATTGTGGAATTTCTCACGGCAGTTCCCAAAGAGCCCTTTTTACTGATACTTTAATTTGAGTATAATGAGAGAGAGTCTCAAACGCGTCACAAGGAACTTCCGATGGCAACCCAAATCCCAGTATTGCATATCTTGGCACTTGGCCCCCCCGAGGTTCGTCTGGGCGAACACCTGATATCCTTTCCCACTCGTAAAACCCTGGCCTTACTGATCTACCTGGCAATTGAGGTCGGTTTACAGCCGCGAGATTCTCTGGCCTCTCTGCTGTGGCCAGAAGCAAGCCCTAAACGCAGTCGTGCATCGCTGCGCAACACTTTGAGCCATCTACATGCCGCGTTGGGTAAGACGAGCGGTGAGTTACAAACACCTTACCTTTACGTCACACACCAGGCACTGGGCATAAACCCAAATGCAAAAATTGACTTTGACTTACATACGGTAGAAATTGCTTACGGGCTGGCGCGCGCTGATCGTTCAAACCGGAAGCTACCGGATGGGTTGGTAAGCCTGCCTGCATTACAATCAGCGACTGAATGTATCCGCAGCGATTTCTTGGTCGGATTTTCTCTAGGCGATGCTCCCGGCTTCGACGATTGGGCGGCTATCCAGCGCGAAATCTGGCACCGTCGGTTGGGTCTGATCCTAGACCGGCTGTCCGAAATCCAGTTTGCGCGCGGCGAGTTTGCAGGTGCCACAGAAACTGCCTCGCAGTGGATTGCCCTGGATGCGCTGAACGAAGCTGCCTATCGCCGCAAGATGCGGGCGCATTTCGCGGCTGGCGAACGCGGGCAAGCGCTGGAAACCTATCAGGTTTGCCATGCCGTTTTGACGGCTGAATTGGATATCGAGCCAGAGCCAGATACAGTTGCCCTGGCAGAGCGCATTCGCACACAAGCCTCGCCCATACATTCGAGCAGTCGTCGCTCCGCACCTCGCTCACATCGCCCAGATACATCGGTTGCTTTCCTGGAAACCCTGTTTACCGGACGAGTTAGCGAGTATCAATCGCTGGTTCATAGCTACGAGCGCGCCGTCGCAAGCCAGTCTCAGTTGGTGGTGCTTAGCGGTGAGGCCGGGATTGGCAAAACTCGCCTCGCCAGGAAATTCTTAGCTTGGGCCAGAACGCAGGGGGCAGAATTGTTGCAAGGTGGCGCTTTTGAGAGCGGCAGCCATCTGCCATTCCAACCACTGGTTGAAGCGCTGCGACTGCGACTAGAAAACGAGAACTCGCTTCAGGATTTACTGGATGATGCGTGGCTGTCCCCGCTGAGTCAATTGCTTCCTGAATTGCACCAACACTATCCGAGATTGTCATCGCCTCCTTTTGAACAACTTTCCCCTGAAGCAGATCGAAGTCAGGCACAATTCTATGAACCCCTCATACAATATACGCTGGCTCTGGCCAAACAAGCACCGTTGGTGCTGTTCGTGGATGATCTGCAATGGACGGATAATGCGACCTTAGATCTGCTGCAATTTGCCATCCGGCGCTGGCGAGACAGTGCGGCGCGGGTCTTGTTATTGGTCAGCCTGCGCTCAGAAGCGCTGCACCCGATGATCCACCTTCAGCAAACGGGCGACCCTCAGGGTTTGGCCCATTGGTTGACACGCATTGCGCGTGAGTTGACGCCAGTTCATATCGAATTGGAACCGCTGGGGGAACAGGAAACGGTGCAAATGTTGCAGTCTATCCTGGCACCATCCGCTACCGACTTCGCCCACTGGTTATATAACGAAACGCGTGGACAGCCTTTTTACTTAATGGAGACGTTGAAAGATTTACTCGAACGGCAAGTGCTCCACCCCAAGCGGCGCGCGGAAGGGCAATGGACCTTTGCTGTGGCCGCTGAACACGACCTTGGTCAGGCAGTGCGTGTCCCATCAACCGTGCATACCGTCCTCCGCTCACGGTTAAATCGACTCAGCCCAAATGCTTTCAATATGTTAGCGAGTGGTGCCGTGCTTGAACAGCAGATTTCATTCGAGCGATTATGCGCTATCGCCAACATAATTGAAGACTTGGCTCTGCCCGCCTTGGACGAATTGATCAGCGGCAGGCTTTTACTGGAAGCGGCGCAACCAGAGTTTGCCAGCACCTATGTCTTTGCTAACGACATGCTGCGCGATGTAGTCTATACCGAAGCCGGGGACGCGCGGCGGCGGCTTTTCCATCGACGGGCGCTGGAAACCCTTGAGGCTGAAGAATTTCCTGCGGCAGTGCTGGCCCATCATGCGCTTGCAGCCGGATTGGTATCGGCCGCTTTCCGCCACAGCCTGGTTGCTGGGCGAGAGGCTCTGCGTATCTCAGCGGTGCGTGAGTCCATCGTCCATTTCGAGCGTGCCTATCAGTTTGTGCAGGATGCGTCACTACCCGATATGCCAGACGATAGAGAATTGCGGGATTTGTACACGCAGCTAGGTAGAGCCTATCAATTGAGCGGCCAATGGGAAAAGGCTTTTGCAATGGATGCTGAACGTGACAGATTGGACGGATTGCCGTCTCATTGTTCCTGAGTCTGGTGTCGCTCTCATCATTGGTCTCTATTTTTCGATTTCAACCCACATTTGTTCCCCATTCGTAGATATATGAATCCAACCGTGCTGGTCGGTGCGCAGGAGAGAATAGCCACCGAGGGCGTCAAGTGTTCCGGCGTCGGGGCGCCCGGCGGAGTCATCGGCGGCGACGGAGAGCAGGACGAGTTGGGGGTTGAGATTGTTGATCCAGGCGGGTGGATTGAGGCGTGCGTATCCGTTGTCGGCCAATAACAGCACGGTGACCGGGCCGATGTCCTGACCCATACGCAAGCTTTCATAATCAGCTTCATGCGCGCCCAGGGGTAGCAGGGCGCGGAAGTTTTCCCATTCCAACAAGAGGATTGCGCCGCGTTTACCAGATGTAAGTATGTGAAGTTGCGCCCCATTCCCAAGATCGAGGCTTTGCCCGGCTAGTGCAAGGATATTGGGTATTTGGGATTGGGTGAGGGTTTCGCGCAGGTAGTCGGCGGCGCGGGCAGGGCTATCGGGCCCGGCCCAAAGCACGGCATCTGGCGGGAAGCGCTCCAGGGTGCGCGGCAGGGCGGCGACTTGTTCTTGGGTGGATGATGCCACGATCAGCCAGTCCAACTCTCGCTGGAAGGGCGGTAAGCGTCTCCCCAGTGCTTCCGAAAGCAGGCTGGTGGAAGGGCCTCCGTCGATGAGCGCATAGTGCCCGGATGGAGTCTGAATCAGCAGGGCATCGCCGGTACCAACATCGAGCAGAGTCAGGTGCAGCAAGCTGTCTGGGGCACCTAGCGTGGAACGCCACGTGAGTGTGGCCAGAATCCCCAGGGCGGTGATGATCGGGAGCGGCTTGATGGCAGGCATCCACCTTGATGAACGCGACCAACCTAACGTGAGTCCGAAAAGCACCCCATAGAACAAGGCCACCCATAACAGACCGAGATCTCCCAAAACCAGCACCCCGCCTCGCCACAGGCCAAAATATTCCACCACCCGGATGGTGAATAGCACAAACGGCCAGGCCAGCGGGGCGATGAGCTTGCCCAGCGGCAGCCAGATGGTGCCTAAAATCAGCGCCAGCCCGCCGATGGTCATGATCGGCGCCTGTACCGGCAGGATGACCGGATTGGTGAGAAACGCGCTCAGCGAGATGCGGCCGAAGTGGTAGGCCATGATGGGCAGGGTGGTGAGTTGAGCGGCCAGGGTAAAGAGAATATATTCGCCGACCGGCCCGGCCAGTTTTTGTGCCGTGGATTTGGGTATCAGGCGGGAGGCTTGATGGATAAAAGCCTGGCTGAAGAGGTCGGCATAGAGTACCAGGCCGAGGGTGGCGGCAAAGGAGAGTTGAAAGCCGATGTCCCAGGGGACGTGGGGGTTGTGCAGCGCCATGATCGCAGCGATGAAGGCCAGGGTGGTGAGACCGTGCTGCCTGCGCCCAACCTGCCGGGCAAAGAGCGATAGACCGCCCATCAGCGCGGCGCGTAGCACAGCCGCGTCGGCCCCGACCAGGATGGTGTAAATGGCGATGCCCAGCGCAGCAGCGATGGCTGCGCGGCGCGGGTTGAAAATGCGCCCAAAGAAAGTGGCGAACAACCCGGCGATAATCGTAATATTGAAACCTGAGATGGCAATCACATGCGATGTTCCCGTATTCTTGAAAGCTTCTTGCACCGGGGCGGGGATCCCGGTCTCCACACCGAGGAGTATCCCGGCAAAGAGCGAGGCTTCAGGGTCAGGCCACAGTTTGTAGACCGTTGCCAGGGAGTGTTCTTTGAGAGCATAAATGGCGCTCAGGATGGAATTGCCCTGATGCTCATCGAGCAGCCCAGCATGGTTGATGGGCATATAACTGTAAATGCCTTGCCGGGCGAGATATTCGCGGTAAGAAAATTCCTCGGCGTGAGGCGGGGTTTGAATTCGGCCACGCAGCACAATCCGGTCGCCGTAGTGGAATGCTTCATCCGGCGCAACCCGCACGAGCAGCAGCCCGCTGACTGATATGGCGCTGACATCATTGGCCGAGTGGATGCGCTCGGTTTCGACGCGCAGATTGGTATACGTGTCGCGGTGATCGGGGAAATTAACAACCACACCGGTAACGACCATGGTTTGATCTATATCATTATAGAATGCGATGAAGTGGCGGTCGCTGATGTTGGGGAGATTGGCCTGATAGCGGGCCGCGCCGAGGGTGAGAGCGATCAACAGTATCGGAATGGGTGGGTTGAAGGCGAAATATTGAAAGTTTTTACGCCGGGTGCCGGAGTGTCGGAACATCAGACGTCTGACGATAAGATGTCCCGACGCAAGGATGCACACCGCCCCAGCCAACGCCAGCCAGATGGTTACAGGGTAAGTAATGTTGGCTGCGATGAGGATGCCCGATAGAAAAGCCAAAGAGAGCCAGATGAGGGGCATGTAATGAGATAGGGATCAATGCGTTAACGGATAAAGTCATTATGATTTTAGCATAAATTCATAATAAATTGTCATAAATAATGTATATTCTGTGTTGGTCAGATGTAGTATGAACACATCTTGCGCAAAGTTGCTGAGGTGCTAAAAAAGCAGAAAAAACAGCTTTGCGCCTTGGCGACCTTGCGTGAGAAAATACCGGACGGCGAAGCTACCGCAAAAACTCCCCGTAATAATAACGATCAGGCTGTTTGATTGGCCCAGCGAAGATTGGGTTTGTGATCGCAAGAGTATCCCCGGTTTCATCGCTCAATTCGAGACGGTACCAGGCTGCTTTGTCTGGGTCAGCCTGATGCTGGTATTGCCATTCTGAAACATGGTGGATTTCGGTTTGGGCGATGGTAGCCCCGTTTTCGATCAGGCGGGCGTGAAGCGTCTGTGATGGGTTGAGTAACGCAACGATGAAGCTAATCTGGCCTTCCTGGATGCCCATATCCGCCCCGATAGGGTAGCTCTTGCCTTCGATTTTGGCATCGAAGCTCAGTTGCGGCCCTTTGGTGACATAGGCACGGCGTTGTCGCAAACCATCCAATATGCCCATCGTGGAGAGTTGATCAGCAAGGACATACGTGGTCGGCATCCCCAAGCGCTCACCGAATTTATTTTGCTCCGGTCTGGGTGGAAAGTGATAATCGCCGCCGCCGATTGCCGTAATCCGGAAACCCGCGTTGAGCCAGCGTGTTCACATGGCGAGGGTGGCGGGGTTGGCGGTGGCATTGTCTGGTATGACCCCAGTCTA
>CALCSH010000072.1 GCA_937893815.1 uncultured Anaerolineae bacterium
CGATAAGGCCAATAGCGGTTAGAAACAATATTGCCCCCATCGAAATCAAGGATTCGGGGGCCAGCTTACCGTCCCATCCGCTCCACCAGAAAGGCAAGGCGCGCACATACGCCTCTGGTGAACAACAAATTAAGGCCGCATTGCTCACCCGGCGAGTAATGCCCAGCGCAGTGGCAGAGATAAGCAAGCGCGGCGATAATGGGAAATACATCAGAGCCTGGAGCTGATTATTGAAAAAATGATGGAGGAATTTCTCACTGCCAGACCAGGAAGCATCGGAAGCGGGTATCGGTACACTCGTTACCGCAGCCCCTTGATCGGTATCTGGTATTGTGATTGCAACAGGTGGCTCACTGACCCCATTTGTTCCCGAATCGGATTGTATCTCCGGAGTTGCTTTCACAGCTTCAAGAATTGTAATATCCAGCGGTACAACGCGGGAAATCTTATCAATAATCTTCTGTTCATAATCCGGCGAGATGATATACACCATCTTTGTGACTTGCCAGTTGCGCCACATCCAGGGCGCAATCAGCAATCCAAAGCCAATCACGACCAGCCCAGCTCCTTGAAACATTTTTCCTGCATTGCGTGGCACTAAATAAATCGCGGCAAAAATTAACAACGAAAACAAAGCCCACGATTCCATACGGATCAGCAAGAAGAAGCCGATTGCGCCTCCAGCAAGCAGAGGAAAAATGCGCTTTTCGGGGGATTGCAACCAACGCACAAAAAGCAATACCACCAAAACAGTACCTAATGTGGCAGGGAGATCAGCCATCAATAACTTGGCATGTGAAACCGTGATCGTGTCAGCCAGGGTTATCGCGTTGTATTCGCGGAAAATTATCAGCAACGCTGCCAGAAAACCTGAACGACGTTGATGTAGAGTTGAGGTTAATTGGAATACCAGCGTGGGGAACAATGCAAGGAGCGCAACCTGCAACCAAATGATTTCTTCATATCCTAACCCAGCTACCCAGTGAAATAGGGCCAAAATTCCCGAATACATCGGACGCAAGACCATCGCACCCCACTGAGGATGCCAGAAACCAGCCCCAGCCAATAAGCTTTGCCCTACAGTTTCATAAAGATACGCATCAGAATTTGGCGAAAATGTGTAATTGGCCGGTCTCGGAGGGTCAACAAACCAGCTTTGCTTCAATGGTGCCGCCATCCAGGCGCCAAAAGCGATACCCCAAATCAGAAGACCCAGCAAGAAATTCAGTGTTAGATTTCTTGCTTGCAGAAACATTATAATTCTTGCATTTCTAATTTTTGGCCAAAGCCACATTCCCCCAACAAGCACTACACTCAGAGCAAAAAGGATTTGAAAACCAAGAATGGGAGTGCCAAGCGATCGGAACACACCCCTTTCTGCGGATTCTTCTGCAAATCCATACCCTTTTACAAACTGGAATAATCCGACCAACAAAAATGCGGCCCACAGAATCAGAATACTTACAGCATCTTTATTCTTCCAGGGGCGTATATCGTTTTCTCCCCAATGCCAAACCCAAATCACTATCAGCAACTCTGAAGCCATCAACGCACCACCGATAAGCAGCGGTCGCAAACCCATCAGCACAGCTTGCATCACTGGCTCCTGAGCAACACCGGCATAGATTGCCAATTCGGAAGCCGCCCAAACGAATACTGTCAGTAGAATCGTAGCGATGGCAATTGGCTTTCGTTGGGCAAAGATTCGACGAAAAACGCTTTCCCGCTGACCGAATTGCACCCGCTGCCAATATGAGAATATCAACAGCCCAAGTGAAATCAGTGCAAAGAATACAGCGCTCCCAAACAGCACTAAACGCGCAGTTGACAACCCCCAGAGACGCGCACTGGCAGCCTCGGAAGGCGAATATAATATCGCTCCGGCAACCAGACTATTTTCGATTGTGATAACGAGGAGTGCAATTCGAGAAAAAAGGAATTTCATTTTGCAAAGCTCCGCCCTTCCGACATTAATTGCGGTCAGACAGAAGATTAGTTATAGAAGCTTACGCGCCAGACCTCTCAAAATAGTGTGAGAACTTTGAGCGGTAGGATTATTATATCAACTCACGCAAACTCGTCCGTCTTTCTTTCCCCCAATCTCTTTTATATTCTAGGCTGGGGTATTGTACTATCCGCGATATGCTTTGACAACCCACCTACTCCATGCAATAATACATTCCCAGATTGAGGTGTTTTACTCGGCAATTAAGTTGCTTGACAATGTCAACTTACACAAAAGGTGGTCGAAACTTGCTGCCAACTTGGCATTGTCAAGGTAGTTACCAACCCTAAAGGATTGAATATGTGTGGACGATTTTCGTTAACCGCTACACCCGATGAGTTAGCCGAGGTTTTCTCATGGATGAACATTGCTGTCGGCGCACAGGGGGTTCGCCCCCGATACAACATTGCCCCCAGTCAGCCGATCGCGGTCATCGCCAACACTGGGAAAAACGATCTCGATTATTTCATCTGGGGGTTGATACCTTTCTGGGCCAAGGATCCAAAAATCGGCTACAAAATGATCAATGCCCGCGCCGAAACACTGGCCGATAAGCCATCATTCAAGGCCGCCTTCAAATATCGGCGGTGTCTAATTCTCAGCGACGGATTCTACGAATGGCAGAAACAACCGGGTAGTACTACAAAAACCCCATATTTTATTCACCTGAAGTCTGGTAAACCGTTTGCCTTTGCCGGTCTCTGGGAGCGTTGGAACGCCCCGGATGGCTCGGAAATTCTCAGTGGCGCTGTTATCACCACCGAGCCAAATGATCTGATGCGTCCCATCCACAACCGTATGCCAGCGATTCTTCATACAGAATCCTTCCAACAATGGTTGACTCCTGGGGAAGTGCACCTTGATGCCCTCAATTCCTTACTAGGTCCTTATCCCTCAGATGCAATGGAAGCCTATCCGGTTTCAACCTGGGTCAACAACCCGGCGAATGACGACCCGGCGTGCGCTGCGCGGGTATCATTGGGCTGAATTCGCAACCATCACCGATAAAGATGAATCCGCAAGCACTCCAAACTGCCACGTTGAAGAATTCTCCTTTTGGAGAACAAATCACACGGATCATCGCCGCGGCCATCCGTGCAGTCGACCCGGTGGTAGCTGTGCAACAAAATTTACGATTCGATGGCGATTCGCTTTATGCGGGAAATCATTGCTTCGCGTTAAAACCTGGAAAAAAAGTGTTTCTGATCGCGTTTGGAAAAGCCAGCATCCCGATGAGTCAGTCGGCAATGGGAATTTTGGGTACTGCACTCACCAATGCAATCGTGATCACCAAGCATACCCCTACAGAATTTCCGCTTTCCAATTTAAAACTTCAGATATTTCAGGCCGGGCACCCCATTCCCAATAATAGTAGCCAGCTTAGCACGCAAGCGGTTATAGAATTGCTCAAAAGCGCTTCCTCGGATGATCTCATTATTTTCCTGATCTCCGGGGGTGGGTCTGCGCTGTTATCCGCGCCTGTTGCCCCCATCGCGCTGAACGATCTTCAAACCCTCAATACTACCTTGCTGGCCTGCGGCGCTACGATCACTGAAATCAACACCATTCGCAAACATCTCTCGCTGGTCAAGGGTGGGAAATTAGCCGAGCTCGCCTTTCCAGCGAATTCTATCGCTCTCATTCTCTCGGACGTAATTGGCGATCCATTAGATGCAATCGCGTCTGGGCCAACCGTTGCCGATCCAAGCACATACGCTGATGCGCTGGCAGTAATCAACCACTATGCTATCGCCGAGAAAATACCCGAATCCATTCTTCACTATTTAGAACAAGGAGTAGCCGGGAATTTTCCGGAGACTCCCAAGCCCGGTAATCAAATTTTTGCGAACACACAGAATGTTATTATTGGGAATAATCAGATCGCCGCAAAAGCTGCGTTAGCGCAAGCGAGCCTCGAAGGATTGCATACAATGCTACTCACCACACAGCTTCAAGGTGAAGCCCGGCAAGCGGGCGGATTCCTGGCGGCGATTGCACACCAAATCCACGCCACCGGTGAACCCATTTCTCGCCCGGTTTGCCTGATTGCCGGGGGGGAAACAACGGTTACTCTGCGCCGTGAAGGCTTGGGTGGACGCAATCAGGAAGTGGCTCTGGGGGCCGCAAGAAGTCTTGCAGGCCTTGAGAACACGTATCTCCTCACATTCGCCACTGATGGCGAAGACGGCCCCACCGATGCCGCCGGAGCCATTGTGAGTGGCGACACCCTGAAACAAGCACAGCAACTCGGCAACAAACCGGAGCAATTTCTAGCGCGTAATGATTCGTACCACTTCTTCGAACCCCTCGGCGATCTCCTCAAACCCGGCTCCACGCTGACGAATGTGAATGATCTGAATTTTGTTTTTGTGTTTTAAACCTTGCTATGAACAATCATCTCCCCACTGTACTCATCACGCACCATATTGGCTCGGCAACCCGGCGCACGCGCCGCCGCATGGCGAAGTTGGCCTGCGAAAATATTCTGGCTGGTCTGCGCGGCGAACGATTACCGCATTGTGTCAACGAAGAAATTTATCATCGTTAATTTCTCCCGGATAGGCGAAAATACTCACCAAAAAAATAAAACTCCTCTATGTGAAACATAGAGGAGTTTGGTCGGGGCGAGAGGATTCGAACCTCCGGCCTCTTCAACCCCATTGAAGCGCGCTAACCGGGCTGCGCCACGCCCCGACAACGGGCTGGACTATAGCCCATTCTTTTTAATCATGCAAGCGTTTAAGCGATACAATTGCGCAATG
>CALCSH010000073.1 GCA_937893815.1 uncultured Anaerolineae bacterium
ACTTGATCGACTGGCTCCTTCAATTCTTCATTGGAATATGCAGCCCTTACAGCACTGTAACCCTATTGGGTCTCTGGAAATCCCCGTGGTAGGTTGTCCACAATTAGGGGTATTTCTCACGGCAGTTCCCAAAGAGCCACCCCATAGTTCTTATGGATGCAAATTCTTTAATGGTAGAATCGATCAGGTATCTGGAAATTCGAAACTCGCTATGTCAAAAAACGAACTTATCCTGTATGTTGAAGATAATATTGCTAATCGCTTGCTTGTTCGGCGCGTTTTAGAGGCTTCTGGCTATTCCATGATCGAAGCCGAAAACGCCAAACAAGCGCTCGAAGCGATCCAAAGCCATGACCCCGATTTGATATTGATGGACATCAATATGCCCGATATCGATGGCTATACACTCACCGGACAGCTAAAACAGATACAAAAACTTAAATCTGTACCCATCATTGCTTTGACGGCGAATGTAATGAGGGGAGATCGTGAACGCACGATTGAAGCTGGTTGTGACGGCTATATTCAAAAGCCCATCGATGTTGACACCCTCCCTGAACAAATCGCCGAATATATTCGTGAGGCATAAACGTGGATCAAAATAAACGCACTTCCAAACCCGATGAGCTTGACTCGGCTCCCATTTCCAAAGAAATTCCGAAAGGTGCTACAGTGCTGGTTGTGGAGGACAATGTCTCAAACTTTGTGCTGATTGCCCGCATGTTGGGGTATATGGGTATCCATTGTGAGTGGAAAACTTCGGGCTATGAGGTGGTTGAATATGCGGATACACTGCCACGACTCGATCTCATTCTATTGGATATCCGCTTACCGTATGAAGATGGCTATAGTGCGCTGAAGAAAATTAAAGCATCCCAAAACTTACGCAACACCCTTGTTATTGCGGTTACCGCAGAAGCCAGTGTGAAACAAATGAATAAGGCCCGCAAGGCCGATTTTGATGGCTTTATTGGTAAACCATTAGATCCAGATCGATTTCCTGAGCAAATCCACCGTATTTTATCTGGAGACCCTGTTTGGGAGTTTGAGTAAAGATTAATCGTCGCAATCTCCCTTACTTACAGGTCATCGAGGCGGGATGATGTTTTGCGAACTTTCCCAACTGTGGGAATGATTTCGACCGCTCCCAACAACGTCGCAGATTTGAGCGTCGGGATCAACAATAATACTCTTTTCACCATCCATATTGATTGATAAAGGAGTAAGGCATGTCACAAGCCATTCCTGCAGGACAGCGTAAATTTAGCGGGAAGTTAGCGCGCACAATGCTATGGATTATGCTGCCTTTCTCACTCGTGCCATTGCTCATACTGGGCGGGGTGGCATATCTGCAAGCGCGCCAAATTATTACTTCCCAAATCGAAAACACGATCCAGGTTGTAGAACATAAACAAACCGAACGAATTGATGCCTGGATTACAGATCGCGAAAAAGGCCTGACAGATTTTCCCTTACAGATTGCTGTAGCCAATGAAATCAGAACGCTGAACGAAAATGACAATATAACTTCAGCGGAGTTCTCGGCTGCACGCGCAACCATTTTAGGCAGCTTGGCGCTGGTCAACCAGAGGCAGCAACTTTTCAATCAATTCTTAGTTGTATCGCTGGATGGAGAGGTTTTAGTAGCTTCGCGTTCAGAACTCGAGGGGCGGGATTTATCAAATCTCGCGTACTATGATGATTTTTCGGATGAGCAGTTTTCATCGATTGTAAATGCACCTGAACTTTTATCAGATAAGATAGCTCTGATCTCAACCGCTCCATTCTATGATTCTAATGGGAATTTATTAGCCATGCTTTGGGGAGTCACAGAAAACAGGCTTATTGAAAATTTTATTAACGAAATTAATTTCTTGAATTCTCGATATTATTTCGTCACGAATAACGACGAGTTTATCAAAATCGGCGGCGAAAGTGAAACGGAAATCACGGAGGCAATTCAACCCAGCGAAGAACAAGCAACTTTATTTTCGGAGCATCTCGTCGATACCCAAACGAATATTATCACACTGCAATCCTATGATGGTCTGAACGTATTGGCTTCGTACACACCTTTCCCGTCGATGAATGCCGGGTTGCTTGCCGAATTGCCTTCGGCAGCCATTCAGGATCAACTCAATGCGCTGGCTCCGTTCTTTGTGGGCTTGCTTATCGTTATCGTTTTTCTCAGTATTACCCTGAACTGGCTCAGCACACGTCAGATTGTTCAACCCTTGCTTAATATCGCAACCGCAGCTCAACACTTCACAGATGGCGACTGGCAAAACCGCTCTACCATCAACCGGACCGATGAAATTGGTCTGCTGGCATTTACATTCAATCAAATGGCGGATGAACTCTCCGATCTATACCGCTCACTTGAAACTCAGGTAGCGACACGAACGCAGCAAATCCGCACAGCAACCGATGTGGCGCAATTAGCAACCACAGCAACCAGTATGGATGAATTATTGATCCAGACGGTTCAATTAATTGTGGAACGCTTTGGGTTTTATTACTCGGCCGTCTTCTTGCTGGATGAATTCAAAGAATACGCCATATTGCAGGAATCGTATAGTATCGAGACCCAATTCGAGCAAAGACGAGAAGCAGCCCAAATCCCTGTAGGGCCAGGCTCGATCGTTGGTATGGTCTCAACCAGCAATCAGCCCTACGTAGCAGCAGATATTCGCACAGATCCATTTTATTTGCCTGTGCAGGAATTGCCACAAACCCGTTCTGAGGCAGCCATACCGATGAGCATTGGCGATCAGGTGCTGGGCGTGCTGGATGTACAAAGCAACCGGGCCAATGCATTTGACACCGAAAGCGTAGCCACATTACAAACACTGGCACATCAAATTTCTTCAGCGCTCCAAAATATTCGTCTGCTGGAAAATACGCGTACAGACTTACAAGCCACATCGGCGTTGTATCAGGCCAGTCACAGAATTGCAGAATCCAACACCACGCAAGATGTACTGAAAGCGCTCAGCGATACTATTCAACATACTCCCTTCATTTCCGCTTTGCTTGAGGTGACGGCGAATGGTTTGCAAGCTCTGGCAATGACCGATCCATCTCGTAGCACGCAACCCGATCAGATGCCATTCATTCCCCTGCCGCGGCAAGAACTAGCGGAATATTTCAAAACATCCTCGCCGATCAGCGTGCAGGGCGGGAAAAGCGATGCGGTATTGCCACTTTCGTTGCTGGAAATGCCTAAAAGATTGGGTTGTGAAGTCTTTCGGGTTTACCCCATCTTCCCCGATGGCAGGTTAAAAGCGCTCCTCATTTTGGGCGCTAGCGATGTACTTCGCTTTACACAGACGGCGCTAGAACCTTATTCCAGCCTGATCGATATTACCCGCACCGCCCTGGAGAAAGTAAATGCGCTCTCGAACCTGCAGGAGCGCCTGGTCGAATTAGAAACCCTCGGGACGGTTGGGCAATCAATCTCATCGGAAACCAACCTCAATGCGTTATATGAAATCATTCACCAACAGATTATCCAGGTGATGGGGGATGTGAATTTCCTGATTGCGCTCTATACACCCGGCAACGACATGCTGTCTGTGCCCTATATGGATGATGGCGGAGAAATACGTTCATTGGCTCCCTTCCCGCTGGGGCGAGGGCTGACATCGGTGGTGATTCGCACGCAGCAACCCTTGATGATCGTCGAAAATACAATCGAGCGCAGCCGGGCCTTGGGCGCAATTGTGACCGAAGGTGGTGATGCCAAATCATGGTTGGGTGTACCCCTGTTGGTCGGCGGTGAGCCCATCGGTGCAATTGTCCTTCAGGACCTTGAAAATGAATATCGCTTTGACGAAGATGATTTGCGCTTGCTGCTAACATTGGCTTCGCAAGTTGCAATTGCGATACGTAATGCCCGTTTGCTGGAAAATACCGAGAAAATTGCGCAACAGGATCGCCAGCTTCTAGAAATTACCAGCAAAATCCGGCGTTCGCCCGATCTTCAGAGCATACTAAAAACGACAGCCCAGGAAATCGGTGCCGCATTAGGGGTCAAACGTGCACATATCCAGATTAAGGTAAGGGCCGAAGAGGAACCTAGAGCATGAGTTCAATCGCGGATCGTCTCTTTTACCGACGCGCTACAAATGGAATGGGCGGGGATCTTCAATACTGGCGCTTGCGAATCCTGAATGCTGTACTGATCGCCGGATCGCTATTTGGGAGCGCAGCATATATTTATAATCTTACCGCCACGAATGTCGGCTCCGACATCATTTCCATTATCACCTATTCCATTGTCTATCTGTGGACCTTGAGCATCACGATTTTTCACCGGCTGCCTTATTGGATGCGCGCAGGAACATTTTTACTGGCCCTCTACGCTGCCGGGCTGATCTCGGCAATCCAGTATGCATCCATTGGCGATATACGCGTCTGGTGGGCCGGTGCGACGATATTATCGGCCATATTCTTTGGCACACGCACGGGCATCGTGGTTGCGGTGCTCAGCACTGCCAACTATCTCGCTTTGGGGTGGCTGATGAGCATGGAGATTATGGCTGTCCCCAATTTGATGAGTTACCTCGATCCCACCCAACTTTTTCCATGGGTTTCGACCAGCATCCCGTACTTTATTTTAAATCTTCTGGTGGTCTTATCGTTTGGTGTACTCATCAACAGCCTGCAACTGAGTTTACAAAAAGCCACCCAACTCACCTCCGAGTTAGAGGAAGAGCGCGTACAGCTACAGCAAGGCACAACAGAACTTCGACGCCGCGAAATTCAAATCAGCACCGCTTCTGAAATTTCGCGCGCCATCAGTGCCGAACTTGATCCTGAAAATATCTTTTCTCAGGTGATTAATTTGGTAAAAGACCGTTTTGGTCTGTATTATGTGGGTGTTTTTATGGTGGATGATAGCCAGCAATTTGCTGTTTTGCGTGCGGGCAGCGGTAATGCTGGCAAAATTATGGTGGCCGAGGGCCATAAACTTGCTGTAGGTGGCAACTCCATGATTGGCTGGTGTATTTCAAACCGACAGGCGCGAATTGCACTTGATGTTGGTGAAGATGCCGTCCACTTTCAGAACCCACATCTGCCGTCTACGCGCTCGGAGTTGGCCCTACCGATGCTGAGAGAAGGAATCGCCATTGGGGCATTAACTGTGCAATCTGTGCGCCAAGAGGCCTTTGATCAACAGGATATCACTGTACTTCAAGGCATCGCCGATAGCCTGGCTTCTGCCATCAACAACGCCACGCTTTACCGCCAACTGCAAGAAAGTGTAGATGAAATTCGATCCCTCAACCGCCAGTATCTGGCGAAGTCCTGGGAAGATGTGGCCCTCCGAGAAAAAGAACTTCACTTTACCTTCGAAAATCCATATGCTGGCACATCAGGCGCGCAACAAACCTATAGCACCGAAATTCCGTTAGTGCTGCGTGGACAGAATATTGGTTCAATCAGCGTGGAGCATGAGCAAAGCGCACTTACGTCCGAAGAAAGGAACCTGGTCGATGGTATTGCCACACAGGCAGCATTGGCGCTAGAAAACGCTCGTCTGATGCAGCAAACCGAACGCGGCGCTCAATTTGACCGTTCTGTCGCAGAAATCACTCGCAAAGTGTGGGCATCTACGGATGTAGACACCATTCTACGAACAGCCTTGCGAGAAATTGGAAATACGCTGGGCGCATTTGATGGCCTGATTGAATTATATGTACCCGAAGACGCAACCGAGAGCTAATTCTATTCATCTGATTCGACGGAAGAGCATCCATGTCGTTTGAAAGCCAACCACCCCTGCCCACATCTTTACAAGAAAGATTCCCACAGCGCATTCGGATCATCTTTTTGAGTGTTATCGTTCCACTCGCACTTTTGCCAATCTTGTTCATTGGTGGCAGTGTGTATATTCGCGCCCGACTGCTGCTCGCCGAGCAGGTAAACACTCAACTAAATTCCAACCTTCAAATCTTATCGTCAGAAATCAATAGTTGGGTGAATTCTGCTCAAATTCGTCTGGATGCAGCCATCCGGCAAAAATCCATGCGCGAAAATATGGATACCTTGCTAGCATCGAAGACAGCACAAAGTGCTGACTTTCAATCCATTCGTGAAGCCATTTTTTCGGAACTTGTGTTTCTCAACAAAAAGCGCGGCAATATAAATTTCAACGAATATCTGGTTGTCAATCCGCAGGGCAAGGTGATTATCGCTACAGATGAGCAATGGGAGGGCGAGGTACTCTCCGGTGAGGTCAAAATATCTTTTACAGATGATCAACTTAGTAGTTATGTTGTCTATGCACCGGCACCTTTTTCAACAGATCAGGTGATGATCTTTGTGCATGTCCCTTATCTGGGAGCCAATAACCAGCAGGCGCATATTATTGGAGTGCTGAGTCCTCTTCAATTGCAGGACATTCTTGAATTCGGCAGCCAACTACAACCAGAGTCGCGTAGCTACTTCATCACATCCCAAGAAAAGTTCTTCCACCTGGATCTTGTCAAAAAAGAACTCGCTGCCTTCGATCCGACACCATCCCAAACGCAAACCTTCACCCCGTTGCAGATGGAATATGTGTACACCAACAATCGCCAATCGCAGATGTTCAGCACATCATTGCACTCCTTCAACAATATACGCTCTTTGGCGGGTTTCGTCTGGTTACCGGATTTTGGGGCCGGGCTTGTATTTGAAGTTCCACAAAATGTTGCATTTCAACAATTAGCTACGCTGACACCCTATACACTGTATTGGTTGTTGGGCTTCATAATTCTCAGCAGCATCGTCGCCGCCATTGCCGCCGAATGGTTGCCGCGTCCTATTATTTTGCTCACCGAAATTACCCGCCAATTTGCACAGGGCAATTGGGATATCCGCATGCCCGAAGATCGCCGGGATGAAATCGGGATGCTTTCGCACAGTTTCAACCAGATGGCTGAAGAACTTTCGGATTTATATCGAACACTGAACTCTCAGGTAGAGGAGCAAACTCTTGAGTTACAAAAGCGCGGTTCTCAATTTGAAGCTACCGCCAGAGTTGCGCGTGATACCGCGGCGATCCAGGATATGGAAACGCTCTTCAACGATATTACCCGATTGATTTCAGAACACTTCGGTTTTTACCATGCGGGCATCTTTTTGCTCGATGATGAGCAACGTTTTACTGTTCTACAAGCGGCGAATAGCGAAGGCGGACAGCGTATGCTCGCCCGCGGCCACCGTTTGGCCGTGGGCCAGGCGGGCGTTGTGGGGCGCGTTGCAGCAACAGGTTTGCCACGGATTGCGCTGGATGTTGGCGAAGACCGCTATTATTTTGACAACCCGGATATGCCCGAAACACGCTCGGAAATGGCGCTACCCCTGAAAGTAAAAGACCGAATTATTGGGGTGCTGGATGTGCAATCGACAGTGGCTGGTGCTTTTACGCCAGAGGATACAGAAGCGCTTCAAATCATGGCCGATCAAATCGCACTGGCAATTGAAAATATGCTCCTGCATGACGAAAGCACACAAACCATTCAGGAATTGCAAACGCTATACGGGACGAGAATTGGGGAATCGTGGCGAGGGCTTTTGGGCAGTCGGGAAAAAGCATATCATTTCGATCGCATCCGTGTCAAACCGGCAACATCTGAACAGCTTCAAA
>CALCSH010000074.1 GCA_937893815.1 uncultured Anaerolineae bacterium
CCCCAGACCCAAACCGAGAGCATCACCATTTCGGTGGCTGCCCACCCCACCATTCAGGCTGTGGATCTCTCCGGGAGTGTACCTGCACGTTGGCAGTCGATCATCATTGAGGGTCGCAGCAGCATCCCGACCAGCGGCAGCATTCCACTGCCGGATAAAATCGCCAGCGGGGATGCGTTATTTGTCAACCTGACCGAGCGGTCGATTCCCATCAGCGCTGGGCTAACGGTGAGCACGCTGGATACTCCGCCGATTCGTTTCACCACCACCACATCTGCCACGATTCCCCCCGGTGAAGAAGGCGCGATTGTACCGATCGAGGCCGTCGATCCTGGCGCTGAAAGCAATGTGCCTGCCGAGAGTATTATCGCGATTGAAGGCCCCTTGGGGTTGGATCTCACAGTCCATAACCCGCAAGCCACCCTGGGCGGTAGCGACCGCCGCGCTCCAGCCCCCACGGACGGCGATTATGCCGCGCTCTACGAACAGCTTTACCCCACGCTGGCGGCGAGCGCCATCGAGGAAATCGCCGCGCAACTTGGAAAAGATGATTTATTGATCAGCGTGGAGCCGGTGCTCAAAACAACTTTGCAGGAGAGTTACAATCCCGCAGAGCCAGCGCCGACCGATCAGCTTCAACTGGTGCTGGAACTGGAATTCGATGTATTGACCGTTTCCGGCGACGATCTTTACGCTCTGGGTCTCGCTGCGCTGGAAGCGAACCTGCCCGACCAATTTGCCCCTCAACTCGATACACTGCACATCCACAATTTGGCTACCCCACAGATTGATGAGGATCAAAGCGCCCAATGGATGATGTCTGCCAAATGGCAAGTGCAGGCCCAACTTGACCCCGATCAGGCTATCAGCCTCACGTTAGGCCTGCCCGCTGATCAGGCGCAAACAAGGCTTCGCCAGGAACTACCGCTGGCCGCGGCGACTTCGATCCGCATGAACCCGGCCTGGTGGCCGCGCTTGCCTTTTTTACCCTTCCGCATCTCCGTGGTCAGTGATCAATAATGGGATACATATGCGCATCCTAGCAGTTGACCCCGGCGAAAAAAATATTGGCATCGCCATCAGCGACCCCAGCGGCACAATTGCCTCACCCCTGACAGTGATTCGGCATACCGCCCGCGCCGCGGATGCGACTGCGATTGCGCAACTTGCGACACAAAATACCGTTGCGTTAATTGTCATGGGCCAAAGCCTGGACGATGACGCCCAACCCACTTTCGAGGGCCGCCGCGCCGCCCGGCTGGCTGGAGCAATCCATGCGCAAACGAAAATTCCGGTGGTCTTCTGGGACGAAAGCCATAGCACGAAAGCCGCACAACAGGCGCGCCTCGCGATGGGCGTCACCCGCCAAAAACGCAGGGGGCATCTCGACGATATAGCTGCCACAATCATTCTCCAAACGTATCTCGAGGCCCTCGCCGAAGACGCTCTCACACAATCATGAGACGTTCCCGTTCCTGCGCCCTGGTCTTAATTCCCGTGCTCGCTACCTTGGGTTTAGGGTTGATCATTTTTGCCTTCGCCCAAATCAATCTCTCTCGACAAATCATTCAAAATTTCGGGGAACCATCCCCCCAGCTCGGTGCATTCAACCGCATCACGCTTTCGTTGCGCCTGCTACACTACAACGCCGATCTGACGAACCCCCTCCATCCGCAGGCTGAACCGGTCAGCTTTCAAATTGCCCTCGGCGAATCGCCGCTTAGCGTTGCCGAACGCTTGCAAGCCCAAGGTTTAATTCGTAGCGCCCCGGCTTTCAGTACATTTCTGATCTACAGCGGTTTGGATACACAGATCCAGGCTGGTGGCTATACGCTTAGCGCGGCGAACACAGCGCTGGAAATTGCTTACGCACTGAAAGATCCCAATCCTGGCGAAGCTACTTTGGTGGTTTTGGAAGGCTGGCGACTGGAGGAGATTGGTGCGGCACTGCCGACCTCGGGGTTGGGCATCCCACCCGAAGAATTCATCACTGCCGCTCAGTCTGCCGCCGTTGAAGGGAAATTATTCCCTGGCGCCTACCAACTCCCCCGCGACACTACCCTAGACGATTTGATCCATATTCTTACACTGGCCTTCGAGCAAGCCATTACTGACGAAATGCGTGTTGCCTATGCGCAGCAAGCACTTGACATGCAACACGCTATTATTCTGGCCTCGATAGTCGAACGCGAAGCCGTGGTGGACGATGAAATGCCGCTCATCGCTTCAGTTTTTCTTAATCGTCTGGCAATTGGCATGAAGCTCGATGCCGATCCCACCGTGCAATACGCCGTAGGGTTTAACACAGCGCAAAATACCTGGTGGACCAATCCCATCTCACTAGATAATTTGCAATTCGATTCGCCCTATAATACCTACATCTACCCCGGCCTGCCTCCTGGTCCGATTGCCAACCCCGGCATCAATGCCCTACGCGCGGTGGCCTTCCCTGCACAAACACCATACTATTACTTCCGCGCAACTTGCGACGGTTCCGGGCGGCATCTGTTCGCCGAAACATTCGAAGAGCATGTTGATAACGCCTGCCCGTAATCCCAAACCATCTGTTCCCATGAAATTTGCCATCAATTACTCCCCCCAGGCTGCGGCGCTGATTGCCGAAGGCCGCATCGAGATCGATTACTTCAAAACGCCGCCCTGGCCAGATATGATTGCAAAAGCCAAAATGCACCGCCCGGTTGCCGTGCATTTCAATTTGCGTGCCGGAAACGGACGTTTACATCAAGAAAATTGGGGGAATGTCCATAAGCTGCTCGATGCGAATGCGACGCGCTATGTCAATTTGCATCTGGCCGCCGACAAACGTGACGGCCTGCCCTTCGACTGTGACAATCCCACACCAGAAGATTCGGAACATATCATCGCTAACCTAAATGCTGATATCGAAACTGCGGTGCGGCAGTTCGGCTCGGAACGTGTGATCGTTGAAAATGTACCCTACCGCGTTGGTGAGGGGCACGTAATCCGCACCTGTGTTTTACCCGAACTCATTTCTGAGTTAATTGTCTCCCACAACTGCGGCTTATTACTCGATATTTCGCACGCCCGCATCAGCGCCAACACACTCGGCATGGATGCCAGGGATTATATCCGTGCCCTGGCTGTAGATCGGCTGCGCGAGCTACATTTCACCGGCCTGCACGATCTAGGCGGCGGCCATCTCATGGATCATTTACCCGTACTCGATTCGGATTGGCCCTGGCTGGAATGGGTATTGGCTGAAATCGAAACCAAAAAATGGGGAATGCCGCATATGCTGGCTTTTGAATATGGCGGCGATGGGCATCCTTTTTTCGCAGCGAATAGTGACGAAGCAGTGATTGCTCGGGATGTGCCACGCATGTATGAATTGTGTCGAGCTGTGGAAAGTTAGGAAAGTTTGAAGGTTGGAAGGTTTGCTTTTCCTGTTCGTGAACCTATTAACCTGTAAACTTACAAAAATTCACACATACGAACTCATTTCAAAATATAGTACGTTCCCCGCTTAGTCCCAATTTTGAGCAGCACTCGCTTCTCAACCAAATCGGCTAAATCACGGCGCAAGGTTTCGGAAGAAACATCCGGACATAGTGTCTGATAGTCGCTATTGGTCAGACGTTTCTGAACGGCAAGGTAACCAATCGCCTGCTCCTGGCGAGGATTGAGATCATGAAGCTCGTATTGTGTCAAATCCGGGAAGCCTGTCACTGGGGTTGCGTCAGTACCGATGGCACTGAATAGCCGCACCCGGAATGCCCCACCACTTTCTTCAAATTGCGGTTCGGGTAATTGGTTCTGACGCAGTACCCTGACGACACGATTCAGTCCATATCCCAAACGTTCCACATAGCCCCAGTCGGAGAGTACCTGTGCAATGATCGCATTACGCGAAAAACGCGCCTCCAGCAGATTTGACAGATTGACCGGTCCAGGCAACCCGCCGGGAGAATGCACTTCCAATCGGTCGGCGAAAATATGCACATGAATGCAATCGCCCTGTTGATTATAGTCGCGGTGCGCCACGGCATTGACCAATAATTCGCGCACGGCTTCCAGGGGATATTCCGGTGTTTCGGTACGCTGCAGGCCCACCAGCCGCGCCACGCTGCGTACCTGATCGCGCACGAAGTTTTCAGCGCGATTCAATTGCTGCGGTAGTGTGCCGCGAATTTCCTGCTTTTCAAACTGATCGGAAACAGCCACCCCCGAAAAACGCGCCGCCAAAATTGTGGCACTCGGAACCCATTGCTGCGAATGGCGACCGAAAAGCAACAGCGCGGCATAGGTCGGTTGCAACGCTCCATGAACAAGGCGCAAACAGCCGCGCCGCGTTAGCAAGGCCTCCAGCGACTCGTCGGGGGGCAAACCCAATTTTTCTCGATAGGCAGCCACCAACTCAAAATCCAGATCGTCGAGGGCCGCCCCCTCAGGGATTTGCGCCTCAAAGTGAATAGAGCCGCGTTCGATCATCAAAGCGCGCAAGCGCCGCGGCGTCAGCGGATCGGTGTGTATCCCCGAGCGGGTGAGATAGCGTCCTTCGTAATGATACGCATGGGGCAACCCGGGGGGAACTGTAACCCGCAAAATCTGGTCATCGCCAGCCGCCTCCAGGCGCGGCATGGGCAGCACCAATGATGGCGAAATCAATAGTGCGGCCTGAAACACTCGATCCGTCAATTTCTGGGGGTCCCGCAGGCCGGAAGGTCGGCCGCTCTGCGAGTGAATGCCTAAGATCACGCTGCCCCCCTCGGCATTCGCCATCCCCGTCAGCACCATCGCCAGATCAGCTACGGATATATTTTCCGGAAACCAGTGTAGTTTTGGGCCTATGCCTTGCGCCAGCAGCGCTTGAATTTCAGGGGGCAAAGAATTCATATCCCCATTATAAAACAGACTTTAAATAAAATTTCCGAGGTCATACGACCTCGGAAATTTAGATTTCTTCTACTCCGATATTTCCATCGGATTCTGTAGGGGTATCCGGCTCCGCTTCGTCTTCCGTATCATCCACCACGCACAGCGCAATTTCGAGTACATCATCCATATGCTTTACCAAGCGGATATCCAGTTCATCACGCGCTTTTTTGGGCACATCTACAAGGTCTTTTTCGTTTTCTTCGGGAAGAATCACCATTTTCAGCCCGGAACGATGCGCGGCCAGGATTTTCTCGCGCACCCCGCCGATCGGCAGCACGCGCCCTCTCAGGGTGATCTCCCCGGTCATCCCGAGGTCGTGCCGCACCGGAGTTCCTGTAAAGGCAGAAATTAACGCCGTCGCAATCGTAATACCAGCGCTAGGTCCGTCTTTGGGGATCGCTCCCGCGGGAATATGCAAGTGAAAATCCATATCCTGAAAGCGCTCGGGGTCAATGTCAAAATCTTCTGCACGTGATTGTACATACGACATAGCCGCCTGCGCCGATTCCTGCATCACCTCGCCAAGCTGACCGGTGAGTTTTAACACACCCTTACCTTCCACGAGTACCACTTCCACGGGCATAATTTCGCCGCCATTCGTTGTCCAGGCTACCGCGGTGGCTACACCAATTTCGTCTTCGCGTTCAACTTCATGATAGAAGATTTGCCGCGGGCCGAGAAATTCATCGATATTGGTATCATCCACGTGTTTCTTAAATTCTACTGCTTCGGCTTTCTTACGCGCCAGCTTGCGACACACACGCCCGACTTCGCGCTCCAGATTTCGTACCCCGGCCTCATAGGTGTAATAGCGGATAATTTCGCGCAATGCCGCCTCGGTGAATTCAATTTCGCCAGCATCCAGACCGCTTTCTTCCAGTTGGCGCGGAATGATGAAGGATGTCGCAATATCAAGTTTATCTTCCTCGATATAGCCCGGAAATTCAATCACTTCCATACGATCCAACAGTGCATCGGGGATAGTCATGTCGGTGTTGGCCGTGGTAATAAACATCACATTGGAAAGATCATAATCCAGTTCGAGGTAATGATCCGAGAAGGCGTGATTTTGCTCCGGGTCGAGCACCTCCAACAGGGCCGAGGCCGGGTCGCCGCGGTAGCTGCTGCTGAGTTTATCGATTTCATCCAGCATAAAAAGCGGATTGCTGACTTTGGCGCGCTTCATGGTTTGTAGTATGCGCCCCGGCAATGCGCCAATATAAGTACGGCGGTGACCACGAATTTCGGCTTCATCGCGCACGCCGCCCAGAGAGATGCGCACAAACTCGCGTCCCAGCGCTGTAGCAATCGAGCGTCCCAGCGATGTTTTCCCCGTCCCAGGCGGGCCGACAAAACACAAAATTGGCTGGCGCGATTTTGCGGGCCGCAGGCTTTTCACAGCAATATATTCCAGGATGCGATCTTTGGCTTTCGACAAGCCAAAATGGTTTTCGTCCAGCACTTTGGCCGCGTGCGATACATCCAGATTATCTTCCGTCGTAGTGCTCCAGGGTAAATCCAGAATCCAATCCAGGTAGCTGCGAATAATGCCCACTTCGGGAGAAACCGGCGGCACATGATCGAGGCGGCTGAGTTCTTTCAGCGCTCGTTCGCGCGCCTGCTCGCTCAAGTCAATCGTCGCGATGCGTTCTTTGAGTTCGGCCACATCAGCGATTTGCGGGTCGCCTTCCCCCAACTCGGTCTGGATCACCTTCATTTGTTCGCGCAGATAAAACTCGCGCTGCGTGCGATCCACCTCACTGCGCGTGCGCGTCGAAATTTCACTTTCCAGTTCGAGCATTTCCAATTCTTCGGCCAGCAATTCGCCGACAAAATTCAGGCGCTCCTGCGGATTGAGCATCGCCAATAGTTTGACGCGCACATCAATTTCCAACGAGAGAGCAGTGGCAATCATATCCGCCAACCAGCCAGGATCATCGATATTCAGGGCAAATAAATAGGCCTCTTCAGGAATACTGCGATTGAATTGCACACAGCGATGGAACAGATCCAATACCGAGCGCATGGTAGCCTGCGTTTTACGGTCCATGCGTACATCTTCAAAAATCGGACGCACGCGAGCGCGCAGGTAGGGCTCAAATTGCGTAAATTCCACCAATTCCACACGGCGGCGGGCCTGTACCAAAGCTGAACTGGCGCCATCGGGCATGGTGACGAGCCTGCCCGCGGCAACTTCCACACCAATCGGGAAGAAATCTTTGGGAGTTGGGTGCTCAGCATCCAGGTTTTGCTGCACGAGCGCTATTAGCGTCTGGTTTTGCTCCTGGGCTTCTTCGATCGCCCACAAGGTTTTCTCGCGACCTATGAACAGGGGGGATACCATCTGTGGGTATACCACCACTCCGTGCAGCGGCATAACCGGCGCTTCAATCAGACCTGTGGCATCAGGCAAAAGATCATTGATGCCGTACAGTTCTTCTGTGCTTCGCTGAAGCGCTTCAACATATTCTTCGCTCTCGTAGGGTTCCCAATCATCTTGCTGCATAACTACTCCATCTGCATTCGCTCAAACCAGGCAATTCGTGCGCTGGCGGCGATAAAAATACTACCAGTAATTAAAATAACCGCTTCAGGCGGCGCAGCGTTCAAGATGGCGTCGAGTGCCTGGCCCGGATTTCGGATGGCATGCACTGGCTTTCCCAAAATACAGGCTTCTTCGGCCAACGCATTGGCTTCCATAGCTCTCGGG
>CALCSH010000075.1 GCA_937893815.1 uncultured Anaerolineae bacterium
CCATAGAGAATATCGTTACCCGCATCCCCGTAGAGGGTATCCGCATCCTCATCCCCATACAGCGTGTCGTTGTCGTCGCCGCCATAAAGGATATCTACACCCACTCCACCGTATAAAACATCGTTATTGAAACGACCATACAGGGTATCGTTGCCGCCTTCGCCGTACATCGTATCGCTGTTGTTGCCGCCAAGGATGGTGTCATTTTCACTACCACCGTACAGGAGAGAGGGGCCATCGGTACCGTACAGGGTATCGTTGCCAGCTTCGCCATACACATAGCTGGTGCCATACCCGGCGTACAGGGAGTCGTTGCCTTCCCCACCGTAAATGTAGGCGGTTCCGTTGCCCAAATAGGAGAGGTAGTCATCACCTTCGCCGCCGTAGACGAGGATACCGGCAGCTACATCACGGTCAACGATGAGACGATCTGTTCCGTCGCCAAAATCGGCAACGATATGGTTGACACCATAAAATTCTTCTGATACCCCCATTGAGTGAACACGGATATTATTGCCGCCTATATTCTCTATCGTGACGGTTTCCTCGGACATATCTGCAAATTTCTCGCCGCGCCGATACCCTTCTGGCCCCACATTGAGGTAGACAGTGTCGCCGATCTGGTAAGCAATATCCGGTTTCGGACCCCAGGCCCAAACCAGTTCCAGGTTGAAACCAATGCCAAAGGAAATACATACAGGGCACCAACCGATTTCAACTGTCAATTGCAACATCAGAGCCAGGCGCACAAAAGATGTGGTCACGGTTGCTTCTGCGCCAAATTCCACCGAAGCTTTGGCGATGATCAGGTTGACCGTAATTTTGCCCCAAATGTAAACGCTAAGACCAGCCGTAGCGCCACCACGATTCGCAGTAGCATCCGGATCGTCGAGACAATTATCGCCTTCGCAATACCAAACATGGATACGTACTTTCAGCTCAAATCGTACGATAAAGAGATTAAGGTCGGTTTCCACCAAACCATAGATCTCGAACTGTCCATCCGACTGGAAGAAGCACTTCACCGTGACCTGGAAAGCGCCGAAGAAATCGAGTGTGCCCTCAAATTGGATGCGGAAGAGACCGTTCTCAAAGAGAATATCCGCCGAAGCTGATATCTTGAAGATGGACGCCACCTCCACAGTCCCTTCCACATGAATCCTGAAACTGAGCGGAGCCACTTCAAAGTGTTCTTCGTGGAGGCTGGTGTTGATCTGGAAAAGCCCGTTGCCGTAGATGTACACGCCGGGGATGTTAAGCTCGATGGTCACTTCGATCTTGCAGGCAAAGACCGGGATCCAAATGCCGCTCCCCGGGCTGGTTTCCTCAATATAAAGGCCCGCGGCGCCATAAACTTCGACCTTACCGAAATCACCCACCTGTACAAGGCCATAAATCTGAAGCTCGAAGCCATCCTGGCTAAGGGTAATCTCAACCCAGCCAATAACAACGAAGACATCACCCAAAATCAGCTTGCCGCCGATAAACACCTTCAACGACAGAGCCGGAATGGTGTACTCTTCTCGCATGATGTCGCCGTTGGCATCCACCATGACATTGCCATCTTCGTCAAATTTGAAACGCATGATCGTGCGATCACGCGTGAAGGTGTTGATCTCAAACTGGAAGCGCCCTGTCAGACCGAAGCCTGCCGACTCAGGCATACCAATCGTAATGGTTAATTCCAGATAACCCAGTACACCAACCCCCAATATATCATCACCGGAGATTTCAACATATCCCAAGACCGAACCGCTGAACAGGGTGTAGTCATTGATCTTTAAGGCGAAGGCGGCTTCGACTTGCAAGACGAATTTGGTTTCCGAGATCACAATGCGGAACATACCCTCCATGAAGAGGGCGTTGCCAATAGTGATCTTTCCGGAACCCTGAATGATGAAGTAGAACTGCGGATCGTCGAGCGTGCCATCCAAATTAGGTGTTCCCGCGGGGATATAGAGGTAACTATCGCCCAGGGATTTCATCACATCCAAGCCGCCGGATTCGTTCAGGCGCACCACATATTCGTTACCATCGGCGTCTTTGACTTCCCACCAGCTATCTTTATAGACCGTCGCAACCGTAACGCCGCTCCCCAATAAATTACCGCTATTCAAAATAGCCTGCCGTACACTATCTGGCAGTGAGCCGCCATTAAGTGCGCTGGCACCATCCCCAGCAACGGTGCCTAGCAGGTCTCCCTTCCCGTAATTTAGATAATTGTCAATGAAGCGCTGCGAGAGATACCCCTCCTGCAGGAAACGCTCCGGCACATCATAACCCTGATCTTTGGATGTGGTGTTGAGGATCAGGAAGAAATTGACATCTACATTGAAGTATTCACCGAGATTGATCGTGCCATCCAGTTCAAGATTAATGGACATACCATCGCCATTGATCAAAATCAGGCCAATAGCGGTGACATTGAAAATGTCCAACTCAGGCGGGCCGATCTGAATTTCGGCGGCCACAAACATCGAGAAGCCTTCGGGGGAGAGCTCCATAGCGAAGCCGCCACTCAAGCGGAAGAACTCAGTCTCAATGGCGGTGGCATCCGCATTGGGGATACCGATGATCAACTTACCTGCCATCTCAATGCTAAACAACCACGGCGACAAGATAAATTCTTTTTCTTGAATCACCTTCAACTTAAGCTGGCCAATATTGTTGGTAATTTTCTGGAGGGTGTAAATCGTACCTTCGGCATCGGTAATACGCCATTTGGCACCCGCTTCCAGCACGACAACTTCTACAGCTCCATCCAGTTGCAACCGCTGCTCCAGCATTTCGGCTCGCAGGCTTTCAGGGAAGACGAGACTGTTCAGGCTGTCCGCTAACTCGTCACTGTAATCACCACGCATCACAGGCAACGCCAGTCGCTCGGTTTTAGTTTCACTGGAGAAATTGAGCTTTAATTCGGCGTATACATCCAAGTCAATACCGATCTGGATCAGTTTGGTGAAGTTGGCTTCAAGATTGATGACACCCCACAGTTCGGGGTCATCGATCTCACCATCGCCATCTCCATCGGTGGTGGGGATGCTCAAAACCAGCTTGGCCGCCGCAGAAGCAATCGTCCCCAAATAAATCACGCGGATCTCGCCGTAAGCTTCGATGGTCAGGCGGGCTTCGGATGCAGCCCCCATAATCGAAATACTGACCCCACCATCAATACCCCACAGTTCCTCATTCATAAACGGGATGTATTGAGCAATGCTGCCCTCGATGATGATCTCGAAAGTAGTAGCCTGCCCAATAACGTTGAAGCCTTCGGTCTCTTCGGTGTTGGTGGCACCGCTGTTGGTGGCAAAGCTGCCTTCACGGAAGCGGATAAATACGCCACCTTTGACAAAATCTCCGTTGAATCCGTAAGCAAAGGTATTGGCGGGGATATAAGCATCATCGCTGAGGCCGAGAACGCTGCGCAAATCTTCAAGCGGGGTGGGGGCACCCGAATGCAGGATAACGTCAACAGCACCATCACCGGAAAGGGCAATTTCGTCGCCGTCGAGGGTGCTCAGATCAATGCCGAAACCGGTGGGGTCACTAAAGGTCACGAAGATATAACCCCGCTGGTTAAGCTCATCATAGTCCACCGAATCGGTGTGTATGGGGGCATACAAGTCAGCTGAGGGTGAAGCTAATGTAATGGTGGATTCTGTTGCCAGATTGCCATACCCCGCTGTATCGGCAAAACCGCCTTCGATGAAGCTCAGTGTAATATTCCCGTCTTCAAAGTCACCGGTAATTTCGTAACGGTAGGTGCTGCCAGAGACCAATACTGGGGCGCCTACGGTCACATTTTGGGCACCAGCCCCGGAGAGAATAAATTCATCGCCGTTGATGGTGGCGACATCAATGGCCGAGCCGCTGGTGGGATTGTATTGTACGTCGATATAATGACGGCCATTAATTTCACTCAAGCCCACCGTGGGTTGATCCAGCCCGTCTTGCAAGGTTAATGTGGAGCCTGCGGCAATGAAGGCGTGCGATTCGTCAATGCTGGAGTTGCTGCCGCTGTCTTGCCAACTTCCGGCCAAGAAGTTCAGTTCTACATCGCCGGGGATGAAATTGCCGGTGAAGGCATAACGATAAATATTGTCGGAGACTAATGTTGGGGCACCGTCGAAAACAACGTCGTTGA
>CALCSH010000076.1 GCA_937893815.1 uncultured Anaerolineae bacterium
GGTCTTCTTCGGGGTAGATAAGCGTGTAACCACCAGCCTGCCCGCGGGCAATAATCGACACTTTATGAACAGGATCACCTTCGGCCAACGAGTTGGTCACAACGGCATGTCCCGCTTCGTGATAGGCTATAATCCGCTTTTCGCTATCACTGATCAGGCGGCTCTTGCGTTCCGGCCCGGCGATGACGCGTTCAATCGCTTCCTCAAACTCAGCCTGACCGATCACTTTTTTGTCACGGCGAGCGGCCAAAATGGCGCCTTCGTTTACCATATTTTCAATATCGGCGCCCACAAACCCAGGCGTTGCACGTGCCAACACCGTCAAATCGACATCATTTGCCAGGGGTTTACCACGAGCATGAATTTTCAAAATGGCTTCACGGCCGCGCACATCGGGTTGATCGAGCACCACCTGCCGGTCAAAACGGCCTGGACGCAGCAGCGCCGGGTCAAGGACATCGGGGCGGTTGGTTGCGGCAACGATAATCACATTCGTATCGGTGTCAAAACCGTCCATTTCAACCAGCATCTGGTTGAGGGTTTGTTCACGCTCATCGTGACTGCCGCCCAAACCGGCGCCACGCTGACGGCCTACGGCGTCAATTTCGTCCACAAAGACGATACAGGGCGAATGACGCTTGGCCTGTTCAAACAGGTCACGCACACGGCTGGCGCCAACGCCCACAAACATCTCTACAAACTCAGAACCTGAGATGGAGAAGAACGGCACGCCAGCCTCGCCGGAGACAGCCTTGGCCAACAGTGTTTTACCCGTTCCGGGAGGGCCAACCAGCAGCACACCCTTGGGGATACGAGCGCCTAAAGCGATGAATTTTTCCGGTTCTCGCAAAAATTCAACCACTTCTTCGAGTTCAAATTTGGCTTCTTCCACCCCGGCTACATCGTCAAATGTCACCGTGGGCTGGTCGCCAGTGAACATGCGCGCTCGCGATTTTCCGAAAGCCATCGCAGCATTATTGCCGCCCTGTGCCTGGCGGAAAATAAACCAGAACATCGCGCCCAGCAAAATGATCGGCGCGACATAACTCAAAATTGTCACTATACCAACCCATTGATTGGTCGGCTTAATTTCAACTTTTATACTTTCAGGGTTTAAATCTTCAGCAGTAACACCCAGTTCCAGTAATTGCCCCACCAATGTCGATGAAAGCTCTTTCTGTACTGTTTTTTCAGTGCCATCACTATAAACCACACGAACTTCTTTCTCATCACTGACCACGCGGGCCACATCACCGCGCCGGATCTGCATTGCCAATTCATTAATCGATAACACTTCCTGCGTGGTACTACTTTGCCGGTAGTTAAAGAACAGCAATATGGCTATGCTGACGATAAAAAGAATATATATGAACGAAGATCGGTTTCTTGATGAATCCACAGATACCTCCAACAGTTATTAGCCTAAAAAGGCTCCAGAATTATACCAATCTATCCATAAGGCTGGTAGTAATTAAGAGTAAAGTACTGCGAAAATTAACGAGCTTCTAACGAATCAATTCGGGAATATGAACATATCAACGCAAAGGCACAGCTTTTGTGATGATCGGAACCCGCTTAATAACGATAGTGCTCCTGATTTCAGGATATTCCATATTGGATTATGTAAGTCCGGCTATTTGGATTGGATGCACTCCCGAAGATCGTTCTTACCCCCAAAAGCAATCCAGGATTCGCCCGGTAGCTGATTCTGTTCGATGGAGATCGACTTTTGTCCTAGTAGAACGGCCATAAAACTGGCAACAACCCCAAGACAATTGCCATCACCACCAGGGTGAGTGGCAACCCCACGCGGAAATAATCCGAAAAACGATAGCCGCCCGGCCCCAGAATGAGCAGATTCGAGGCATGCGCCACCGGGCTAAGGAACGATGCCGATGATGCGATGGCCACCGTCATCATCAATGGGTAGGGAGACACGCCAAAATTTTGAGCGGTTGTCAACGCAATTGGTGCTAAGAGAACGGCAACCGCAGAGTTGGGCATCACCTGCGAAGCTAGCGTGGCAATCACAAACAAGGCCGCCACCACCGCCAAAGGTCCCCAGGCTCCCACCAAAGAAAGGACAAGGTTGGCAATATAAGTTCCGGTGCCAGTCTGTTCCAGCGCCAGGCCCAAAGGCAACATCCCGGCGACCAGAAATACAACCTTCCACTCGATAAAGCGATAGGCTTCATCCATGGTCAGGCAGCCTGTCAAAACTGTGAGGGAAGCCCCCACAACTGCAGCAATCTGAATTGGCAGCCACCCTAAAATCACAGGAATCAACACTGCCGTCATTATTACGAGGGCGACCGGCATTTTCTTACTGCGGGGCTCCTCCTGAATTTCTTCCGCCAGCACAAGAAAATCCGAGTCAGATGCCAGCATTTTCAGGCGCTGACGCGCGCCATGGAGCAGTAGCGCGTCGCCCAACCGTAGTTCCATATCTCGCAAACGTGAGCGATAGGACACCCCGTTGCGCCAAATGGCCAGAACATTTAACCCGTATTTTTCACGAAAATGAAGTTGGCGCAATGTTTTGCCCACAAGCGTTGTGTGTGGCGACAAAACCGCTTCAACCAATCCCACGCGAGGCGATTCCAATTGCTCGATCGTCAATTCTCGGTCTGGCGATATTTGTAAATCCTGCAAATCGTTGAGGGCAATCAAATTATCCGCTTCTCCCCGCACTACGATCAGATCATTAGCATGAAGACAATCTTCGGCTACAGGTAATAACCGCGGTTGCTCGCGGCCAAAGATACCTAGCACTGCCAAACCAAACAACTCCGACAAGCGGCTTCCCGCCAATGTTTGACCAACCAGCATCGATTCAGGGGGGATATTTAGGGTAATCAGGTGCTGATTGATATAGGCCATCTGCTCAGGGCGAACCGCTTGCTCCTTGACCCCAGTGATTTGCGCCAGGGAATCGAGCTTATCCCGATAGCCCAACACCAACAATTGATCGCCACTGATGAGCGGGAAATTATCCACGCTGCCGGAAATAATTTTCTCCGCGCGCCAAACCGCCAATACCATTACGCCATAACGCTGACGAAAATCTGCCTGCTGCAGTGTGACGCCCAAGTGTTCGAAGTCAGCGCCCAAAATTATTTCGGAAAAATCAACGGTATCCGACACAATTTGCTCCAAGGCATTTAGTGTCGGACTCATTTGCAAAGGATGATGATTTTGAAATTCTGCCAGGTCATCCACCCGCCCGGTGACGACCAATCGATCGCCGCGTTGAAGAATGTCATCCGGATGCGGGGCAAGATTTGTCTTCCCGTTCCGCAAAATGGCTGTTACTGTCAACCCCAGGATGGCCCCCAAACGGCTATCCGCCAAAGTTTGGCCGTTAAGGCTGGAGTTTTCGGGCAATCGCAGCAAGAATATGCGTTTGTTTAATTCAAAGAATTCGATAATCTGCTCGATAGAGGAGTTTTTCAACATGGTCGCCGGATTGCGCTCTGGCAGAAGGTGGCGGCCTATAAACATCATGAATAGCGTACCTGCCCCCATAATCACGACACCAATCGGAGTGTAATCAAACATGCCAAACGAAGGTACTCCAAACTCCATCAGTGCGCTGCTGATAATGATATTCGGCGGGGTGCCGATTTGGGTCATCAGACCGCCCAAAAGGGAACTATAGGCTAAAGGGATGAGGAGTTTGGAAGGGGGATGTCCGGTCTGCCGGGCGATATCCATCACTACCGGCAGCAGCAGCGCCGCAACGCCGATATTATTCATAAAACTGGAAAGCAGTCCGGATGTGAGCATAATCAGTGCTATCAGACGAATTTCCCCCGACCCGGCAAAGCGTAACACCTGATTGCCAATCAGATTGGCCACACCGGTTTTTGAGAGCGCCCCACTCAGAATGAAGACAGCCCAAACCGTAACCACGGCCGGGCTGCTAAAACCAGAAAATGCTTCCGCTGGTGATACCAATCCGGTTAGGGCCAATGCTGCCAGTACCAGCAGCGCGATCAAATCCATGCGCAGGCGCTCACTGATAAAAAGAATTACAGCCGCGCCAAGAATTGTCAATGTGAGGGCAATTTGGGGGGTCATCATCCATCCACCTGAGAAGGTAAAGGCTCCCGTAATCGAAACCGAAAATTACCGAATGCAATTCTCCATAATTTGCGCCATTTGTGCCGACAAATGCCTGCGATCGAATTTGGTCTCAATGCAGGCGCGTCCATTCTCGCCCATGATCTGCCCCTCTCGGCGGTGTACGGCTAAATATCGAATCGCCGCTGCGAGCGAGTCCGCATCGCCGGGTTGGACAAAAATACCGGCTTCGGCCTGCTCCACAACCTCCCGAATCACACCATCAATCGCCAATATCACCGGGCGGCCAGCCGCCATATAATCAAATACTTTATTCGGATAGACGGTTGTGTACATCTCGATGGGTTTCAGGATCGCTATGCAAGCATTGGTAGCCGCCAGCGCCTGGCTCATCTGAGTTTTGGGGATCGAAGGGATAAAATGCACATTAGGTAATTCCAACTGTTTGGCATAGTCCAGTAAAGCGGGTTTCTCTTTGCCATCGCCAAGCAGGACAATCGCAATTTCAGGAGCATCGCTCAACTGTCTGGCAGCGTCGAGCAGCACAGTGAGGTCGTTGGACATACCATG
>CALCSH010000077.1 GCA_937893815.1 uncultured Anaerolineae bacterium
TTCGATATCGCGCTCGCTGGGGGGGATCACGGCATCATAGAAGCCTGGAATAAGGATGTTTTCATTTTCGTCTTTGAGTGTATTTAGCGCCCACACCAGTCGCCACGCGGCATTATGAAAAATGGAACCCCCCAGCCCGGAATGAACATCAATATCGGCTGTTTTGACAGAAAGTTCGACATAGCAAATGCCGCGCAAGCCTACATATTGCATGGGGGCTTCTTCATGATTGACCGAGCCGAATTCCCAAACGCAAGCATCGGCGGCCAATAATTCTTGATTGTTCTCGATGAACTCCGGTAGGTGAACGCTGCCAATTTCTTCTTCACCTTCGACGATAAATTTGATATTGCAAGGGAATTCATCGTTCTGGTCGAGCAGCGCATCAATGGCAAACAAGCGGCTGGTAATATGTCCTTTGTCGTCACTGACGCCACGTGCGTATAGACAGCCATCGCGCAGGGTAGCTTCAAAAGGTGGACTTTCCCAAAGTTCGAGTGGCTCTGCGGGCTGGACATCGTAATGGTTATAGAACAGTAGCGTTTTATCGCTGCGTTTGCCTTTGCGTTCGGCAATTACTACAGGCGAACCACCTGTGGGTAAAATTTGGACGCTGAAACCGCGCTGTTGAAGCATTTCGCCAACCAGGTTGGCGGCTTCATCGATGCCAGTGTTCTGGGCGGCCACGCTGGGGATTGCACATAATTTACCCAGTTCGGCGACGCTGTCATCCATGTGGGTATCGAGATACGAGTCAATTCTTTTAAGATTGGTCATGGTTTTGTCCTGGTGTTAAATGTGATACTTAGATTAGAAACGGTGTTGATTACACTGTTATTTTTATTTGCTAATTAGCCAATTTAATGAGTGTACACCTGCGTAAGCAAAGAAGATCATTTTGATCGTTACACCTACCCATACGGCTAATAGAAATTTATAAAGTGGCATTTTGAGCACGCCTGCCGCAACACCGGCAATATCGAACGTGGGGTTGGGGATGGCTGCCAAAAGTAAAATGGCCCAGAAGCCATATTTTTTTACCCAGCCATGCAGACGCGCATAGAGCGGGCTTTTTTCGATGACACCCTGACCGCTAAATCCTGCCAGATAGCCAGATAACTCTCCCAGGGCACCCCCGGCTCCGGCGGCAATGCCCACCCAAAAAGGAGAAAAAATAGCTCCCATCGCAAAGACCACGGCAACGCCCGGAGCCGGGAGCAACACTGTAGCGTTGGTCAGCAGTGCTAATAAAAATATCCCCGGGTAACCATAGGCGGTGAGTTCATCCGCCCGATCACGAATAAAGTAGATGAATACTGTAATCCCAATCACAAGTAAAAGCGCCAGTATGCGGATGGTGGTATGTGTGCGCTTGTTGGGATGCATTTTTTGGGCTTGCTTTATTGGCTGTTATTAATCAGGCGTTCAATGCGAGCGATGACCATATCCATCGCCACACTATTGAAGCCGCCTTCGGGAATAATGACATCCGCATAGCGTTTGGAAGGCTCGACAAATTCAAGGTGCATGGGACGTACAGTTTTAAGATATTGCTCGATGACGGCTTGGGTTGTGCGGCCGCGTTCGGTGAGATCGCGCTGCAATCGACGAATGAAACGGATGTCGGAGTCGGTATCGACGAAAATCTTTACATCGAAAAGCTCACGTAATTCGGGTTCAGCGAAAATCAGAATGCCTTCAACAATGATAACGGCCTGGGGTTTGATGTGGATCGATTCTTCGGTGCGGGAGTGGGTCTTGAAATCATAAATGGGCAGTTGAATGGGAAGCCATTGCTGCAGTTCCTGGACGTGCCTTGTGAGTAATTTGGTTTCTAATGAGTTGGGGTGATCGAAGTTGATTTGGGCACGTTGCGATTCGGGAAGCTCGCGCAGATCTTTGTAATAGGCGTCGTGAGGCAAATAAGCTATTTTTTGTTCGCCAACTTGTTTAAGAATTACGTTTGCGACAGTTGTCTTACCAGAACCGCTGCCGCCGGCAATACCGATGACAATTGGATTGGGATGTATGGGCATGAAGAGATTATATCAGGATGGCTTTAATTAGCGCAAACGAAAAACCGGGGTTTCTCACGGCAGTACCCCAAGAACCAAAAACTGAATGGGCTGTTGGTCAGTACACGAGGAAACGTCAGATCAAATTCGCCAAATCTATTTGTTGTACCCAGGTGCAAAATTCATCCAGTGTTGAGAAGATTTGTGATGAGACGGCACGGATCACCCAGTTTTTGTCCATTGGTGAGATGCTGATGATATATTTACCGTTATCGTAGGCGCGGATCATTTCCAAGGTTGTGCCCATGCTGGCGGCAGGAAGGTAGGCAATCATAACATCCGCAGATGCCGCCTCAGCGGCCATCGCAAATAGCACTTGCCTGGCGCGTGTATCATCATATTCTACGCTGTCAGGGAAAAGCGAAAACGGATCGACGATTTCGGTATCTGGGTGGTTGGTTTTGACGGCAGTAGCAATCATCTGGCGGTAATCCTGGGTTTGAATCCCCTTACCCTGAATGGAGCCTTGCATAATGCCTGCGATAAAAAGTTTCATGTCTCCTCCTGGTCGGGCTTTGTGGGCATTCATCACAACAGTTCCAAAGACCCCC
>CALCSH010000078.1 GCA_937893815.1 uncultured Anaerolineae bacterium
CCGGTGGTTTCGATCCAAATATCACCTCCGCCAATAGCTTCTTTCGCATCTGAGTAATCGATCACCTTTTCGCCATCGAGATAAACCTGGATTCGATTACCAATCAGGAAATATTGCAACGTGTGCCATCCATCAACAGCAAAATCACGATCACTTTCCACCAGGGTAGTGCCAGAACCGTTCTGACAAACCGCTTTTTCTGCCCAAATTTTATCGGGGGAAATCATCAGCGAATAGGCCTGCAGGGAAGCTACTGTTGGTGGGCAATCGGTGATATGTCCACGCAACCAGAAATAATATGCGCCAAATTCATCAGGGCGATCAAAGTAAAAATCAAATTGAATGGCGTAATTTTCCCAGCCGGTGCCTCGAATTTCAGCCGCATTCATGCCCCCGGCCCGTGAAGGGGGAATCGAGCGCATCACAGTGCGGCTCTCAAACACTTCGGCCTGCCAGGGATTGAGGTAGCTCTCGGCGGTAAATTGCCAACGCGGCGAAATGCTGCCTTCAAAATCATCCTGAAAGAGAACTGCCCCCAAAACACCCTCCATCACCACCGGGGGCGGCACAGGCGTGTCCACTCCCCCAATGGAAGGCAATTGATATGGAGAGCCTTCACACCACGGAGGAATCGGCCACGGCCCGGGGGGTGGGCAAATATCCAGTACGCCCATCAACACAACGCCCAGAAGAAGAATCCCCAACGCAGCCAACAATGTAAAACCTATCTTGCGAAGCAGATACCCCCTCTGGGGGCGCTCCGCTACTACCCGCGGGGCGCGCACTACGGTAGCCGTCTTGGGTGGTGGAGGCGACGCGGTAGTTTGTCCGGTTTCGGCGAACGTCAGATGAGATTGAATTCGCTCCAGTGATTGCGCCAACTCATCGGCTGTCTGATAGCGGTCTGCGGGAAATTTGGCGGTTGCTTTCAGAATCACCCGCTCAAGTTCTTCCGGTATGTTGGGGTTAATGGCGCGCGGCATCGGCATGGGTGCGGTCATATGTTTAATGACAATTGCCATCGGCGTGTCGGCACGGAAAGGCACATCACCGGTGAGCATCTCGTAGAGCATAATGCCAAGGGAATAAATATCGGTACGATGATCAACCTGATGGCCTTCGCCCTGCTCCGGCGACATATAGATCGGCGTGCCGACCCCTACACCGGTGCCAGTGAGTTGGCCCGAGTTTTCGACCATTTTCGCCAAACCGAAATCGGCCAGCAGCGGCCATTTCCCATCCGAAAGCAGCACATTGCTGGGCTTGATATCGCGGTGGATAATGCCTCGCTGGTGAGCAAAGGCCAACGCCTGCACCACGGGCAGCACCAACCGAATAGTATCCTGCGGACTGTATACCTCCCCGCGAGATTGTTTTAACGTTCCGCCAGCCACATATTGCATGGCGATATAGGTAATCGATTTATCTTCACCAAAACTGTATACCGGTACAATGGCAGGGTGATTCAACTGCGCCACTGCTTTGGCCTCGCGGTGAAAACGTTCCATGAAACTAGGATCATTGGCAAAGAATTGCGGCAACACTTTCACCGCCACATAGCGATCAAGGGCCGGTTCAAAAGCTTTATAAACCGTGGCCATACCGCCTTGCCCCAAGCGTTCGACCAACTGATACGCTCCCAGCGTGTGCCCTACCAGCGCATCTTCAACGTTGAGAACGGTTTCATCCGGTTGGGCCGCTTTCGCTACC
>CALCSH010000079.1 GCA_937893815.1 uncultured Anaerolineae bacterium
GTTCGCATTGAAAATGTAACCGGTGGCTCGGCGGATGATCTGTTGACCGGCGATGATAATGCCAATCGACTCGATGGTGGCATTGGGGATGACACGCTGGATGGCGGCGCTGGGAACGATACCCTCATCGGTGGCGTAGGTACAGATGCACTGACTGGCGGCACGGGGGATGACCGCTATCTCTTCGGCGATGATTGGGGCGTGAACGATATTGTCGTCGAACTGCCCGATGAAGGGTACGATACTATTGATTTCTCACTCACCACAGTTGATCTGGATGTGACCTTTGGGCTTGGAATCACCGTCACCGATGGCACCAACTCGATATCAGCCGCGGGCAACAACGTCGAAGCCTTCGTCGGTGGCAGCGGTGTTGCCAACTTCCACCTGGATGATGCCAGCACCAAGAACGTCGTACTGACCGGCCTGGGTACGGATGTTGGCTTCAAGGGTACGGTCAACGGCCTTGAGTTTGATAATGTCAATAACCTGCTGGTCGGCGCGGCAACGAATGACAGCCTGACCGGTGCTGATCTGGTTGCGGATTGGCTATTTGATGCGGGCGGAACGCATACCTATGCCAGTGGTGGACATACACTAACCTTCTCCGGCTTTGATATCCTCAAAGGTGGCGCGCAGACCGATAGCTTTGTCTTCCCCGATGGGGTGACCTTCGCAGGTTCCATTGATGCCCAGGGCGGCAGCGACACGCTCGATCTGTCCGCTTACGCTACGGTTCGCAATATCACCCTGACCGGTGTGGGGGCCACAGATGGCTTCAACGGCACGACGCCTGTTATCGGCGGCTTCCGTAATTTCGACAATATCATCGCATCTGGCGCTGATGGCGATACGCTGACCGGGGCGAATCTGACCAATGCCTGGGCGCTTGACACGATCACCAGCGTAACCGCATCCGGCAAGACGCTGACCTTCAGTGAATTCGAAATTCTTGTCGGCGGCAACGGGGCAGATACATTCACTGTGGCCGAGGGCGCAACCTTTGTCGGGACGATCAATGGTAGCGCAGGCAGTGATACCTTATCGTATGCAGGCAATACGAGCGCCCGCACAGTCACCGTTAGTGGCACAGGTGCTGCTGATGGCTTTGCTGGCACGGCAGATGGCATCAATGGCTTCACTAATATTAATGCTCTAGTCGGCGGCAGCGCCAATGATACTTTCAACGGCCTGGCGGCAGCTTCCACATGGGCGGTGACCGGTCCCACGGCACTTACTTATACCAGCGGCAATGGCCTCAATCTGACCGGCTTTGAAACTTTAGTCGGCAATAGCCCCGCTGACACGCTTTCCTTTGCATCTCTGGGTGCTGTGCAAAACCTGACGATTGCCAGCCAGGGCGCGGCGGATGGTTTCGACTTGACGGCAGCATCTTTTACGGGCGAATTCCAGAACATGAATACGTTGGTAGGTGGCGCGGGTGCAGAGACGCTCAATGCCCTCGATACAGCCAACGTCTGGCGGTTTGGTGTTCTCAATACTTACACCAACGGCAACGAACTGGTTTTCTCCGCTATCGAAACGCTCAACGGCGGCGCAGATGTTGACACCTTCGTCTTTGATGCTGGGGCGACTTTCGCAGGCGCTCTCGATGGGCAAGATGGCGATGACGTGCTGGACTTCTCGGCTTACACGACGGCTCTAAACTTCGTTCTGACTGGTACAGGTACGACAGACGGCTTCAACGGTACGCATGCCCAGATCACAGGTGGCTTCCGCAATCTTAATAACATCACGGGCGGTTCAGCCATTGATTCATTGACCGGCCTGAACACCCCCAACACCTGGAATATCAATGCGGCCAATAGCGGTACCTACACGAGTGGAAATATTTTAGCCTTCACGCTGATCGACTCGCTCGTCGGTTTGGACAGTGCGGACACCTTCATTTTCGCGGATGGCGCCTCGCTTGATGGAACGATCGATGGTGGTACAGGAATTGACCTGCTGGATTACTCCGCTTACCAGACTGACATCACGGTTAACTTGGCGGTTGGCACAGCCACGGGAACCGGCGGCGTCAGCAATATTGAAAACGTTACCGGTGGGGTGGGGAACGACACCATCATCGGCAGCGCAGTTGCCAATATTCTGATCGGCAATGCAGGTAACGATGTCATCACTGGCGTAGCGGGCGATGATACGCTTATTGGTGGCATCGGTAACGATATTCTGACTGGTGATGCAGGCAATGATTTCTATCCCTTCGATGCAGGTTGGGGTGTGGATACTGTCATCGAACTGGCTGGCGGCGGCAACGATACATTGGACTTCACCGCCCTGACCACGGATTTGCACTTTGCCTTGAGTGGCCTGACGATCACAGATGGTTTGGGCAATCAAGTTTCGCACGTTGGTAACTTCATCGAGAGCCTGCTGGGCGGCAGCGGGGATGATACTTTTGCTCTGAGCGATGGCTTTGTTTCCGTAGCGGCCATCAATGGCCGTAGCGGTGATGACACCCTGACCTTTGCCGGGTACAGCACCGCTCGCACTGTCACGCTCATGGGTCAGGGTACACTAGATGGCTTTGATGGTACTGCATCCGGGCTGGCGGGCTTCCAAAATATCAATACCCTGATAGGTGGCGATGCCGTGGATGTTCTGAACGGCCTTAATAGTGTCTCCACCTGGACGGTCACGGGAACGAACACAGCCACTTATACAAATATCAACGCCCTCGCAACGACCGACTTCGAGACGTTGGTGGGTGGCAGCACTACCGATACCCTGACATTTGCCGATTTTGGCGATGTAACCGTCACCGGGCTTGGCGCTGTGGATGGCTTCAATCTTACCGAAGCATCATTTGTTGGCGAATTCCGTAATATTAATACCGTTCTGGGTGGCCCAGGCAGCGATACCCTCACCGGGTTGGATGCAATCGCCATCTGGATGGTTGTCAGTGCCACGGATGGAACCTACACATCCACCCGCGTTTTGCCCTTCTCACAGGTTGAAACGCTGGTCGGCGGCAGCGCCAACGATACGCTCACCTTCACTGCTTTCGGTACCCCGCGCGAGATCGCTATTCTGGCCCGCGGCCCGGTGGATAGTTTCAATCTAGGCGAAGCGACCTTTATCGGCCAGTTCCACAATATCAATACGCTCATCGGTGGCACAGCCAGCGATACACTCATCGGCCTCAACACGGTGGCAACAACCTGGAAAGTCACCGGAATCAACGCAGGCCAGTACACCGCCAACGGCTTTGCCAATCAACTGACCTTCTCGACTATCGAAACCCTGGTGGGTGGCAGTGCCGATGATACGGCTACTTTCTCTGGAACCGGCTATGTCACCCTACTCAACCTGGGCAGCGTGGATGGCTTCGATCTGACCGATACAACCTACACGGGCGTTCTGCGCAATATCAATACCATGCTTGGCGTTTCTGGCACAGACACCCTAATTGGCCTTTCTACCGGCGGCACCTTCGAGTTGGATGGCACCAACCGTTATATTAGTGGTAACGAACTGGCCTTCTCGCTGGTCGAAGTAGTTATCGGTGGTGCTGCCAGCGACACCTTCCTGATGAGCGGCGATCAGACCGATCTGACGCTTTACGGCATGGATGGTGATGATCGCTTTACCTTCGCCGATAACGCCACTCTTGTTGATGGCTCTCCTGCGATCCTCGGAGGCACTGGTGACGATACCCTCGATTACAGTGCTTACACTACCACACCGGTCATCGTGGATATGGCTACGGGGACGGCCATGAATATCAACGACAACGCAGCCAATGGCTTCAGTAGCATCGAAACCTTGATTGGCGGTCAAAGTAACATTATCTATGGCACCGCCGGTAACGATACCATCATCAGCGGCGCGGGCAATGATACCCTGGTTGGGCGCGGCGGCGATGATACTTATGTCTTCCTCCCTGGCTGGGGCGTGGATACCGTGGTTGAACTGCCCGACGAAGGCAACGACACCCTCGACTTCACTGCCGTCCTGAACAGCCTGACCTTTAGCTTCGATGGACAGGATATTCTGGTTACCGAAGGTCTCAATCAGGTTACGCATATCGGTAGTGACAACTATTCCAATGTCGAAAACTTCATTGGCGGGGCCAATGCCGATCTCTTCCTGTTCATCGGCACGACCAACCGCGTCAATATGGATGGCAACCTGGGCGACGATACTTTCCGCTTCAACGACGAAGCCACGCTGGAAGGCAGCATCAACGGCGGCGACGGAACGGGCGACACGCTCGATTACAGCCTGTATCTCACCCCCGCTACGGTTAACCTGTCAGACGGTTCAGCCTTTACAGTCAGCCTTGGTATGGCAGATCAGATCAGCAATGTGGAGAATTTGATCGGAACCGCGCTGGATGACACCCTGACGGGCGACGCGGCGAATAATGTGATTACCGGCGAAGCAGGCGATGACTTGCTCGAGGGTGGAGCGGGGAACGACCGCTTTGTCTTTGCCTCAGGGTGGGGTCACGATATTGTCGCCGACAGCGCCGGAATAGATGACACCCTCGACTTCAGTGCCTTGCTGACCGACCTGCAAATTGACGTTCACGCCCCCTTCGGTATCACAATAGATGATCTCTTGGGCAATACCGTCAACCATGTGGATGATGCCATTGAATTGCTTCTGGCTGGCTTCGGGGATGATACCCTGTCCGTCGCCGATAATGCCGCTACCAGCGTGGTAGTGGATGGCGGTATGGGCAACGATACCCTGACCTATGCCGGTACAATTACCGACCGCACGGTCAGCTTGAGTGGAGCAGGCCTCACAGATGGCCTTGACGGAACGGCCTTGGGCCTGGCGGGCTTCCGCAACATGGATACGCTGGTGGGCAGCGCTGGCACCGACATGTTGAACGGTGCAGCGACAGATAGCACCTGGCGCGTTACCGGCAGCGATACGCTTGAATACACCAGCGGCAACACCCTGGATGTGACCGGTTTCGAGCAAATCGTGGGCCGCAGCGCTGCCGACACGCTCACCTTTGCAGCCTTCTCCACGTCTCGTGACATCACTATCACCGGAGCGGGCACTGACGGCTTTGACCTGACTGAACCGAATTTCACCGGATTGTTCTACAACGTGAATGTATTGGTAGGTAGCTCAGGCAGCGATACGCTGAACGGTGCTGATACCGCCCTCACCTGGAATATCCAGGATGGAACTTCTCAGGTTTCCAATGGCAGCCAGAGCATGGATTTCTCCTCCATCGAGACGATCAACGCTGGTGATGCGGCAGACACCTTCAATATCGGCGGCTCACCGGTCATTGATCTGAACGGCGGCGCGGGCGCGGATGTCTTCAACTTCGCGGCGGGTGCGTCCCTGACCGGCACAATTGATAGTCAGGCGGATAGCGACACCTTCAATTACGCGTCCTTTGGTGCGGCGGTGACAGTTAACCTGTCCAACGCCAGCAGTATTGATGGCTTCGATGGCACCGTAACCGGGTTGGTGGGGTCCTTCACCAATGTAGATGCGATTATCGGCAGCGCTATGGGCGACACCTTGAACGGCGCAAATGCCGACGCTCAGTGGCAGCTCACGGGCGCGTCCGCAGGTTCCTACACCAGCACAAACTCGCTGACCTTCACATCCTTCGAGAACTTGAACGGTGGCAGTACATCGGATACCTTTAGCATCGATGATGGGGTGAACTTCGTGAGTACGGCCAACGGTGGAACAGGTAGCGATACACTGACCTTCGCAGCGTACAGCACGGCACGCACCATCACGTTGACCGGCGTGGACGCCGATGATGGCTTCAGCGGCAGCGAAGCCTCGCTCGTGGGCGGCTTCAGCGGCATGGATACCCTGATCGGCAGCAGCGCCAGCGACACGCTCAACGGTTTGAATAGCGGCCAGTGGCATATCACCGGAGCCAACAGCGGCAATTACGTTAGCGGCGGCACGCTGGACTTCGCCTCGATTGAAAACCTGAACGGCGGCGCGGGCGCAGATACCTTCTCGTTGGTTGATGGTGGCTCAGTGACTGGCATACTCGATGCTGGAGCCGGAACCGATCTGCTGGACTACTCGTCCCGCACAGACGATGTGACAGTCAACCTGACGGCATGCACGGCCACCGGCACGGATGGCATTGCCAACTTTGAGAACGTGACCGGCGGCGGCGGCGCTGACGATATTACGGGCGACAGCGGTCCCAACGTGCTGACGGGCGGAGCGGGTGACGACACCTTCCGCTTCCTGGATGGTTGGGGTATTGACACGGTTAGTGACGCCAGCGGCAACGATACGCTCTACTTCGGCAGTGTGACCTTTGGCCTGACCTTTGATATTGCGGCAGCTACCGTTTCTGGCGCTGGCAACAGCGTGGCCTACGCTGGCATGGATAACTTCATCGGCGGCACCGTGGACGATAGCTTTGTCTTTGTGGATGGCGCTTCGGTCAGCGGAGACCTGGATG
>CALCSH010000080.1 GCA_937893815.1 uncultured Anaerolineae bacterium
GACCCCAGTCTACCTCTGGCTTTCAAGATGGCGCGCCTCTTTGAGACGCCCATCGATACAATTTTTAATCCGTCAGCGGAAGATTTGGAGGGTTTAATCTGTTTTTGGCTTTGGAGGGAGAAACCGCGGCAGCAGCATTGGAACTTGCTGTTGGTAGGCGGCATAGTCCGCGCCGAATTCATGCAGCAGACGGCGCTCTTCGAATCTGGCCCCCACGATCAGGTATAGCGACAGGATTATACTTAACGTCAGGCTGTTTCGAGTCAGAATTGGGGTGAGCCACAAGAAGAGCAACCCACCCGTGTAGAGCGGATGCCTCACCCGGCGATACAGCCCGCTAATGATGAGTTCAGGTTTGGCGGGAACCGCTTGCGGCGCAACGATTTGCCGCAGCCCGAGAAAGGCAAAAGCGTCGGCCTGCCAGATGCCCAGGATGATGATCATTGCCGCGATCAATTGCCCGGCGCTGGAGAGCCATATCCAGGGCTGTTGAATCGTATAGAGCGTTTTGTCAGGAAGGGTAGCCATCAACCACAGGATGGGCAGGAACGAAATCCCTGCAAAGATATTGTATGCCAGACGATACCAGCGTTCAGCGATAGGGCCGAGGCGTTGCCGGGCGCGGGCTTTGGCGCTGAGTGTTGCCAAAAGGGAATGCACGACGGCATAAATGATTGCGCTGAGGGAGATGATCAGGATGGAACTCATATTGGCTTATCGAGCAACTCATTAATCCGCGTTTGGGCTAAATCCACATAGGCCGGGTTGAGTTCGTACCCCACGTAATGACGATCGGTTTGCAGGGCTGCCAGCGCAGTAGAGCCGCTGCCCATGAAAGGGTCTAATACAATATCCCCTGCGAAAGTGTATAGCTCAATCAGGCGGCGGGGAAGTTCAATGGGGAAGGGCGCTGGATGACCGATGCGGGCCGCCGATTCGGTGGAGAATTGCCAAACGCTCTTGGTGCATTCCAGAAACTCATCGCGCTGGATGGTGGCTTCGCGTCCCTGGCTTTCTCGTTTGAAGCGCCCCTTCGAGAATACCAGAATATACTCATGTACATCGCGCAGGGTGGGGTTGCTAGGCGAGAGCCAGCTTCCCCAGGCGGTGGATGATCCGGCACTGGAGCCTTTATCCCAGATAATCTCGCCACGCATCAGGTAGCCGATTTCGATCATCATTTGGGCGATGAATCCGTTGAGGGGGATGTAGGGTTTACGCCCCAAGTTGGCGACGTTGATGCAGGCGCGTCCGCCCGGAACCAGTACCCGCCAGGTTTCGCGGAAAATACCCTCCAGCAGAGTCAGATATTCCCCCAGGGTCAGGTCGTCATCATATTCTTTGCGCGCATTATACGGGGGTGAGGTCACCATCAGGTGCAGACAATTATCTGGCAAATCAGTCATTTTCTCGCTGCTGGCCGTGATGATTTGATCCAGGCTTTCCTTTGGAATGGGGTTTTCGCAATAGGGCGTCGATAAGTCTTCTTCGGATTGCTGGTCGTACATGCGGCTGTTGTAGAAATGGCTGGCGTCGTGGCTGATTTTGCCGCGTGTGCCAAATGATGATGTTTGCGTAGGGCGTTCGGAACTCATCTCATGGCTCCATATCGACGAGGATAAAATTTTCTGGAGCCGCGCGTTGCTCATTTTCGGCCTGTTCGGAGCGCCAGATCAATTGCCCGCTGAGCAATGCAACCGCAAAAACAAATAGCCGCCGCGGGGTGACTGTTTCTTCTGGTAATAGAATTTCTCGCGGAATTCTGAGTTGGGAACAATGTTGGCGTAACGATTCGTCTGTAAATTTGCTGATATCGAGTTCATTGAGAAAAATATTGTGGATATGCATGATCTGGAGGAGATCATTGAATTCGTTCGATGAAATTAGGCCCAGTGCGTAGGCGGCCCGAATACGGGTGTCGAAAGTGCTCAGCGCGCCGCGCTGCAGGAGTAACTCGTTAGTATTTTGCGAATCGCTGATGAAAAAATTACTCAATAAACGCCCCAGGTAGTTTTGCAAGTACGCTGTGCCCAGAATTGCGACCGAGCGATCACTATTGTGTTGGAACTCACCGATCAGATTTTGCCAGTTCCTGTTGTTTTTTGGGGATGCTTGCATGCGCACTCCTGTTGTTATTTTTATCCTTGAGCTGCGTGTGAGTTCACGATTTCATCAAACCGGAAGCAATCAACCAGATGATCGTTGACCATGCCCACGGCTTGCATAAAAGCATAACAGATGGTGGGGCCGACGAAATTGAAGCCACGTTGTTTGAGGGCTTTACTCATGGCCTGCGATTCGGGGCTTTGTGTAGGGATTTGGTCGATGAGGGTCCATCTATTCACGCGAGGAGTTTCGCCAATAAAACCCCACAGGAATTCACTGAACGAACTGAGTTCTTCCTGGATGTTGAGATAAGCCTGCGCATTTTGAATCGCAGCCCTGATTTTGAGCCGGTTGCGCACGATGCCGGGATCATTCATCAGGGTTGCGAATTTGGCTTCATCGTAGCGGGCCATTTTTTCAGGGTCAAATTGATCGAACGCCCGGTAATAGGCCTGGCGTTTGCGCAGAATGGTGATCCAACTCAGGCCCGCCTGCGCACCATCGAGAATCAGCTTGGCGAAAAGTTGCTGGTCATCGTATACCGGCACGCCCCATTCTTCGTCGTGATAGGCCACATACAGCGGATCACCTCCGGGCCAGGGACAGCGTTGAAGGTCTGACAAGCTCATTTATTCCTGGTTTTTTGGGGATACAGTCGCTTGGCTTCACAAAGATTCTTCTTGCGCCCGGCGACGCGCCCGCAATTAGCGCAAACAAATTTGCCGTCACGCACTAAAGTTTTGTAGGCCTTAAACTCTTTTTTGATGATACCTTGCTTTTCGAGTTCACAAAGTGTTTTGTCAGTTTTCATAAATTAGCCTCAGTGTTGACGAAAGGGTATATTTTGAACGAAATGCTGCTGGATATGTGAAATTATACAACGAACCCGGAATATTACATCCATCTCACCACACTTGCAGCCCGTGGGAGTCAAGCGCAATTGCAATGGTCTGAAAGGCTTGCTTTGACTGTAAAACCTCACGCAGCAGGGCTTGTTTTTTAGTTGCATCTCCCTCGCATAAAAGGGTTATTGACCCTCCATCACCCCCGGCGCCATTGACCTTCCAGCCCGCCGCGCCGTGTTGTTGTGCAATCGCAATCACTCTTCGGGCGTCCTCACTGACCAGATCGGGATGCAAGCGCGCCTGAGCGGCTGTGTTTGCGCGCATCGCTGCACCAAAGGCTGTAAAATCGCCCGCGGCAAGTGCGACTTGCGCCGATTTTGCCAGGGATCGAAGCTCATTGAGCGGCGCGCAATCTACACCGTCATTTTCAAGCTGGGTGATGACTTTTTGATGCACGCTCGATGATTGGTGGGATTTTCCGAGATAGACCAGCGCCAAACGTGATTCTAATTCCGCAAGAACAGCGGACGGGAGTTGGAGTTGAGCGACGGAAGCGAGGGGGTAGTGACTCATCTCGATGCAATTGATCCCGCCGTGGGCTGCGCAAAGCTGATCCTGAATGCCGCATTGTAACCCCAAATCTTGCGTTTCAACCGCCTGCGCGGTAGCTGCCACCTGATTGGGTGTCATGCGTCCCGGGGTCAGCGCATCCAGCGCGCCGATCAGCGCCACGGTTACCGCGGCTGACGTGCCCGTACTCCCACCGGGCGGCGCGTCGCAATGAATGGTGATCTCAACCGCCACATCTTCAGGAATCCCAATTCTGCGGATGGCCGCCTCGAGCAAGGGATGTTTCTCCCAGCCCGAGGTGGCGGGATCATAGTCGTAGACATCCCCAAAATTAACCACACACAATCGAACGGGATGCGGATATTCTTCCCGCGGCGATACGTTGATATATACCTGGGCATAGGGGGATACGGCGATATTGAAAATGCTGCCGTATTCGGCAAACCAGGTATCTGTCCAGCCGCCGATATCACAGATGCGCATAGGGGCTTGCGCCCGGATCGTGTAAAGTGGAGAATCGGGCATTATTGCAGGGCTAAACGGAGTCCAATCACAACCAGCAAGGCCAGTACGATTTTGCGAAAAATTTCCGGGTTGATGAATTTATCCAGGCTGGTCCCGGCGAAGATGCCCACGGCAATCGCCGGAAGCGAGTACCAAAAGTAATGCCACACTTCGGGGGTCAGGTTGTGATTGAGCGCATGTCCGCTGACGACAAAGGCGCTGGAGAAGACGAAGAAGCCCTGTAAATTACTTTTAAACTCGCCCGGCGACCAGCCGCGGCTGGTGCCATACAAAATCACCGGCGGCCCGGAGGTGTTGTAGGCGCCGCCAATCATCCCGGCCAGCAGTCCAAAGACAAAGCCCCAATTCGGGTGTGCCAGCCTGGGCAGGCGGATATTCATTAGCGCATAGAGGGCATACCCGGTGATCATCAAGCCTAAAATGCGCAGCATTATTTGCTCATCGACCAATCGTAGATAAATAAAGCCGACCGGGATGCCCAACAGCGCGGCGGCGATCACCCGCCAAATCGCCTGCCAGTTGAAGACATGCCGGTAATGGAACAGCAGATAACCTTCCAAAGGGATGACAATCAGGGCGACCAACGGCGTGGCGGTGTGTATGCTAACAACTGTAGGCAGCAACGCCATCGCCACCAGCGCCGATCCGAAACCGGAAAGACTCTGTGTGAAGACGGCCAGGAAGATGATGAAGATGACGATGTATTCTTGGGACATAGCGTATTTTCATGAGGAAAGCAAGATGCCAGGAAGATGTCACTTCCAACTTTCCTGGATTCCTTATTGATATGCGTTTACGCCCAATGTATCCACGGCAAAGGCTAAAACATCGGCGTGTTCGTCGATCAGTTTGTAGGTGGGTTTGCCGAGTTTGTGCCCGGCTTTCAAATCCACGCGTAGCAGCATGGGGTGTGGACTGGTGTTATTGGCTTGCAGTGTAGCAATGAATTTCTTGGAGTGTGCCGGAACAACCCGATCGTCTGTATCGCCAGTAGTGACCAAAATCGGCGGGTAGGCCGTATCGCGCACGTTGTGCAGCGGGGAATAAGCGTACAAGTAGGCAAATTCGTCGGGGTCTTCTTCAGCGTTGCCCCATTCCACCGTCCAGAAATGCCCCACGGTGAATTTGTGATAGCGCAGCATATCGGTGACGGGAACCCAGCATAACACCGCCCCAAACAGATCGGGACGCTGGGCCATGCAGGCAGAAGTCAGCAGCCCGCCGTTGCTGCGCCCTTCGATGGCGAGTTTGTCGGTGCGGGTATAGCCCTGCTCGATCAGCCATTCGGCGGCGGCGATGAAATCATCGAAGACGTTTTGCTTGTTTTCGAGCATTCCACTGCGGTGCCATTCTTCGCCATATTCCAATCCGCCGCGGATATTTGCCAGGGCAAAGACGCCGCCCATTTCCAGCCAGACCAGATTCCATACGGTGAAGAAGGGTGTTTGGCTGAGGGTGAAACCGCCGTAACCGTAGAGCTTGGTCGGGTTGTTACCGTTCAGTTCTAGCCCCTTGCGGTGGGTCAGGAACATGGGCACGCGCGTGCCATCTTTGGATGCGTAGAAAACCTGCCGGGTTTCGTATTTTTCAACATCGAAATCGAGCGGGGATTCGGCAAAAGGAGTGCATTCACCGCTGGCGAAATTGTAGTGGAAAATCGTATCCGGGTACAGGAAAGATGTAAAGGTGAAGAATAACTCCATATCCGACGCGCCACCTGCGAGGTAGGTCGCTGTTCCCATTGTGGGAAGTGGTATCTCTTGACGATGATGGCCCTCTACATCATGGATGTGAATCTTGGAGTGGGCGTGATGATTAACAAATAAAACCAATTGCCCGTTGACCAGCGCGGCTTCTTCGATGGTGTCCGCGCTCTGGGGGACGATTTCCTGCCAGTCTTGGCGAGCCGGGTTATCGACATCGATAGCCATGATGCGCCCGCGCGGTGCATCCAGCTCGGTGTGGAAGTAGAAGGTGCTGCCGATGTTCCCGGCGAACTCGAAGCGGGCTTCACCATCCTGAATGATTCTGGTGAACTCGCCGTCACAGTCCATCGGGCGCAGGTACAGGCCATTGCGGCGGTCGGTGCCGCGCATGGCGTAGAGTATCAAATAGGCGCCGTCGCTGCTGGCGTAGGGGTAGAAGCGCAGGGTTTTGTCGTGCGGGGCTTCATAGATCAGCGTGTCGGCAGCCTGGGACGTTCCCAGAGCGTGCCAATACACTTTGATATGGTTGTTCTGGTCTTCAGGTGGAACGCTGCCGGGTTGGGGCAGGCGGTTGTAGTAGAACCCGCTATTATCGGGTTTCCAGGCCAGGGTAGCAAATTTGACCCATTGCAGCACATCGGGGAGTTTCTCTCCGCTGGCGGTGTTGATCAGGTGAACTTCCTGCCAGTCGGAACCGCTGGCGGCCAGGGCGTAGGCCATCAATGTGCCATCGGAGCTGAAGTATTTTTCCATTAGAGCGATGGTGCCGTCGTCGCTGAGGGTATTGGGGTTGAGCAAGGTGCGCGGTTCGACTTCGTGCGCTTCTTGCGCATAGAATATATCCTGGTTTTGCAGACCATCGTTTTTCGTAAAGTACGTGCGCCCGGCGATTTTTTTGATCCAGGTATATTTGGGGAAGTTCCACAACTCTGTAAGGCGAGCTTTGATTTTCCCCAGGGCAGGAATCTGATCAAGCTGCTGGCGCGTGAACTGATTTTGGGCTTCGGTCCAGGCGCGCACTTCGGGCTGGTTGGCGTCTTCGAGCCAGCGGTAGGGATCGGCTACGGACGTGCCGTGGTAGTTATCAACGATGTCGGACTTTTTGGTGGAAGGATAGTCGAAGGGCATTGAAACTCCAACATGCGATCAGTGAAAGAATCGATTTATTGCAGTATTGTACTCGCTCCTGGAGAATAATCTTGGATTAAATCAAAACACCGCTCAGAAATTTTGAGCGGTGTTTGTGACTTGGTGTATGCCTACGCCTTTTTCTTGAGGACGGGCAAACCGTTTTTGCTTTCGGATACTTCGTAACCGGCGGGGACGCTGTCTAATGCACCTTCGTCTTTAACTTCTTTGGCGAAGTATTATAAAGTTCGTTCTTTGCCAGTCGATGTCGTGGATGTTTTTCCGTGAAGGAAGTAGGTCTTCTCTTTTGAGTTTGTGAAACTGAATGCCATAATAATCTCCTTAGGTTTGATGAGAACAACAAAACGATCCGATGTCCCCGATCTGCTTTTAGATTGAATAGAAATTAAGCCAAGTATATAGTACTCTGCCGAAATCGGCAATGCGTAAAAATACGGAATTGGAGCGAAAATATCCGATTTTTTACCCTAGTTAATCGTCTTCGTAGCTTTGCCCCTGTGCGAACCCCATCCCCCGGACAAAACCACGCGCCCGCTCAGTGAGGGGATAGCCTTCGTTGAGCGTGTGCCAAAATTCGGCGCTATGATCGGCATGCAGACGGTGGACAAGTTCGTGAGCGATGACCGAATCAATCACCCATTGCGGCCAGTCTTTGATCTTGTCGCCGATGCGGATATGTCCATCGGTGCTGCCGCCGTTGGTACAACTCCCCAGGCGTTGATTCATATTGCCCACCCAGCGGATGGCTTTCCATTCGATTTTTCCGCCGAAGTGTTTTTTGTTGATATATTCAGCGCGCGCTTGCAATTCGTCATCCGTGCGGCGCTCGGCCAGTTTCTCGCGTTTGTCCAATTGTTGGCTGATCTGGGTGAGAATATCCTTAAGCAAGGCTTTGCGCAGATGATACGGCACGCGCAGCAAGATGGAACCATCGGGCTGAGGCTGCCAGCGCGAAGATTTCTTCAGGCGTTTATCACGGCGCACCAGCACATTGACTGGCTGGCCGTCTTTGTCTTGGATGGTGTAGGTTTTTTCGGACATTGGTATCCACAAAGAACACGAAAGGGCACGAAGTTTCTTGTGTTCTTCGTACCCTGCGCGGTTCTTTTATTTTGCTATCAATTTCAAACTACATCTGCCTGAAATTGATAAACCGGAACTTGAAGTATTCGAGAAGGTTTTTGTTTTGCCTGAATAGCTAAATCGATTCTTTTTGCTGTTTCTGGCAACAGGACTTTTTGACCGCATTGAACGCATACTCCCATCGGAACATTCTCGAATACGAGTAGCTGATCATGCCAGCGAATTTCACGCGGCAAAAATTGCTCTTCAACAATTCCGCCACAAAAATAACAATCACTATATTTTTTCATGATTCTTTCTCCAGATCACCGATTTCTTTTGTAGGGGTCTTTCCACTTCGGAAAAGTTGGGATGTACACGGTGATCCAAATCAAATGTTCGTCTGGGTTTTTGCCGCACACCACATGAACCGGTGTTTGTTGTTCGGTGAACCCTACAACCAGGCAACTTTCTCCACGAGGATCATCAGGGTATGCTTCCAGGATTTTACAATTGCAGAGCAGTTGCTCGATTTCTGTGATAAGAAGCCCATCGGCGACGCGCTCATCGTCAGCGTGAAGCGATATTTCATAACTTTGTTGTGTTGTTTCTGCTCGGATGAACCCTGGTGTAAGCATTTTATTCTTGTAAATATTGTACCCTTTATTTGTTCCCAAAGCCCGGCAACTCAATCGTGTTCCCGTCAACTTCAACAATGTGATACGGCATCCAGGCGATGCCAAAGAGTTCGATAAGGATGTCTTTTTTGTAGGGCCGCACGGGAATTTCAGTCAATGTGTTGGCGAGATCGCCCCATTTGGTATTAATTTCCTGAGTTGCGTTCTCTTGCTCGCCTTGCAATTCGGTAATATGACGCTCGTATTCTTCGATGGCTTGCAGCGATTCTTCCACATCCGATTTGGCTTGTTCGGTCAGGCGGCGCTTGGTCAACGAAGTGGAGAGCCGTTTGCGGCGGCGACTGAGCAGGCTGAGCGCATTTTCAAAGTGCGTGCCGTATTCTTCCAAGCGGCGGTCGCGCAGTTCGGCTTCGTCCTGGCTCAATTCGCGCTCTTCACGTTTCAGGCGATCTTGAATGGTATCCAGTTTTTTGTTGTAGGAATCTTCAACTTTCTTGATCTCATCATCGCGTTTTTGGCGAGCGGCTTCGGCGCACTGGCGGCGGAAGTCGGCTTGCGAGGTGCCAGGTCCGGCGAAAACGCCCAGGCTCTCGTTGGCGCGCACACTGACTTCGCTGTTGTGATATATCCAATCGGAAAAATCACTTTGTAAAGTGCGTAAAGTTTTGCCATCCGAAAGCGGGGCTTCGAGGGTTGCAAAACGCGCCCCGGGGGCGGTATCACGCTCCAGGCTGCGCGGGTCGAATGACGCAACCAACCAATCTTCCCAGCGAGCAGCGCCGCGGCGATCCGGTTCCAATACCAGGGCGGCGTTGCGGGCTTCGTGGTCGAGGTTGTATTTGCGCTGTATGAAACGCACGCTGGCCTGAGCGATCAGCACCGGGCGATAGAGCAATCCCTGAGGTTGGATATCAGTGGGCAGCGTTTTTTCGGAGGCTTTGACCGCCTGAGAGAGCGTCAGGTTATGGGGTAAGAAATATTCGTCAATGCCGGTTGGCGCCCCGGGGCGCGTGGACGAACCGGATGCAGCCTGAGGCTGGGTTGCAGCTTCGGGAGCCGAATCCACTTCCGGAGAAGTCTGAACGTCCTGTTGGGAAGCAGCACTTGCCGCGGGCGACCAACTGGCTCCGACCAGTCGATTTAAATCCCCAATGCGAGTGCGAGTCAGCGGCCCGGCGAGATAATTCATCGCCCAGCGCGTCTGGAATAAGCCCCCCTCACCCGCCGGGAGAGGGGATGGGGGTGAGGGCGCGTGGATATTATGCAGCAAAAAGACGCGCTTATCGAGCGTCGAAATCAGCTTGTCGTAATGTCTGCGGTCGAGGCCGGGTGCGGCGCCTTGCAGGCCGTCCAGCAGGCGGTTTTTATCGGTCTCGGTTTGCAACTTGCCGATGAACCAGCTCCCGGCGTTGGAGAGCGCCTTGTAGTCGAGATCGGCGGGGTTCTGCGTGACGAGCACCTGCCCCACGCCGAAAGCGCGCCCCTGTTTGAGCATGCGTAGCATGAGCGGCTTGGAGGGCGGGTTGGCGACTGGCGGCATATAGCCAAAAATCTCGTCAAAGTAGACGATGGCGCGCAGGCCGCTGGTGCCGCTTTGGGTGCGCATCCAGGTTTCGACGGCGGCGTAGAGCAACGCAACAAAGAACATGCGCTCGGTGTCATTGAGGTGGGCGATATAGAAAACGCTGTGACGCGGTTTGCCTTCGGGTGTGTAAAGCAGGCTGGGGATGTCGAGCGGCTGGCCTTCGATCCACGATTGGAAACTGGGCGCGGCCAGGATGTTGTTGAGCGTCATGGCAAGGGCGAAACGCTCTTTTTGCGGGAAAAAGGTGTCGATATCAAAGACGCCCAGTTTGGGGAAGGGCGGATTTTGAGTTTGCAGAATCAACTCGCCCAGATCGAGGCTTTTGCCCTGACTCCAGGCAGTCTCGAAGATATTGCTGAGCAGAATATGCTCGCGCGAGCGCACCGGGTCAAGATCGCTCAGACCGACCAGCCCAAGGATAGCGGTGACGGTGCCGGAAATTTTCTCGCGTAGCAATTCGCGGTTTTCGTCCCAGGGGATTTCGGGGGCGCGCAGCGAGGCCAGTATGCTAACCGGGATGCCCGCATCCGAACCTGGAGTGTAGACAGCGAACTGGGCGGCATTCTTCAGCGCCCGGATGCGTTCTGTATCGATGCCCCATTCG
>CALCSH010000081.1 GCA_937893815.1 uncultured Anaerolineae bacterium
GCGGCGCGTCTGCATAAAAAGGGGTGGTATTTGTTGTTTTTAGTCATTCACATGTATTCCTCGTCATGTATTGCATACAAAAAGGCCACGGGATTTTCGTTCCCGTGACCTTTTTCAGTTGTTTAATTTCGCGCGCAGGCGAACAAAAAAGCCACGGGGTTGCGAAGCACACCCGTGGCTTTTGAAATTTAGGCTAGGCTAAAAAATCAGGCAGCAGGCGCACTCCGATTCGGCAACACGAATCCACCAATATTGGCAGATTTGCGAATTCGTACTTGTTTGCTAATCGTATAGAACATGTAATGCGCTCTCCTTTCAAATAATTTTAGCTCGTGGAGTCTAACATAAGGACAAAAGACATGTCAAGGTTTTAATCTTCTACTCATCTTTGAAATTATCAGAATTTCTAAACAGTGATTCGCAGCACGCCCTATACCCCTAAATCTGGACAACTACCACGGGGATTCCCCAGTGACCCGTTTCAGATGCTCCACAATCGCGCTCGGTGTGTGCTAAAATCAGGAGAGTTTGAATTTGTCAAAATGGTTCCCGTTTATCATGAAAGTGTAGACTGTGGATATACGTCCTTCCCCGATTTCCGGGCGTTGGTACCCAAATTCTCCAGAACAACTGATCGCCAACCTCGATCGTTATATGCAGCAGGCAGTTTCACCATCGTTGACAGGCGAGATCGTGGCGCTGGTTGTACCTCACGCCGGGCATATCTATTCTGGCCCAGTAGCGGGTCATGCTTTTGCGCGGGTGCGTAACTTAACTCCCGAGCTGGTCGTAATCGTTTCGCCGATGCACCATGCTGCCTACCATCAACCCCTGCTAACCAGTGGACACCAGGCCTACGGCACTCCCCTGGGAGCCGTCAGCGTAGATCAGGCCGCGGTGGCCGAGTTGGATGCCCTGCTTATGGAATCGCTAGGTTTTGGCGTGGAGCCGATCCGCAATGATGACGAGCATTCTCTGGAAATTGAATTGCCCTTTTTGCAACGTGCGCTGCCGGGCGGATTTTCCCTGCTGCCCGTGATGGTGCGGGAGCAAACCCCGCGGGTGGCGCGTGCCCTGGGCGTGGCACTGGCCCAAATCGCAGCCGGACGGGACTCCTTTCTGGTTGCCAGCACCGATTTGTCGCATTTCTACCCCCAAAGTGTTGCCAATGCCCTGGATGGAGTCATCCTGGAGCATATTGCCAAACTCGACCCGGATGCCATTTTTCAAGCGGAGCGCGAGGGAAAGGGCTTCGCTTGCGGGCGTGGCGCGCTGGCTGCCGTGATTTGGGCGGCGAAAACCCTGGGCGCTGACTCGGCAACGATCCTCAACTATGCTACATCTGGCGAGATTAGTGGTGATTTTTCGCAAGTCGTGGGGTATGGCGCGGCTGTACTTACTCGTAAGCCTGGACAATAACTATGTTTCTTGGAAATTTCCTTTTCATTTTGTTATTGGTAGCCCTTAACGGATTTTTTGTCTCCGTTGAATTTGCTGTGGTGGCATCACGCCGCTCTCGCCTGGAGTTAATGGCAGAGCCGGGAAACAAATCGGCTCAGATGGTGAAACGTTGGCTCGAAAACCCGGCTGAGCGCGACCGTCTAATTGCCGCGGCACAGTTGGGCATTACGATTGTCAGTTTGGCACTGGGTGCGGTGGGTGAAAATACCTTCCAGGTTTTATTGGAGCCGTATTTCAACGATCTCCATCTCGCGCCCGTGCTCCAATTTCTGGAACCTGCGCTGGCAGCGCTACCGCTGGTTTTTTCACTGATTATTGTCACCAGCCTTCATGTAGTTTTAGGCGAGCAAGTACCCAAGGTGGCTTCGTTAAGCGCACCGGAAGCCGTCGCCATTCTATTTGCCAAACCGATGAAGATTTTTAGCACCATTTTTAAATGGTTTGTGGATCTACTGGATGGTGCCACGCGGCTGATTTTGCGTGCATTTGGCCTTGAATCGGGCGGGGAACATATAGTGATGTACACGGTGGACGAGCTGAAACAAATTGTGACCGAATCGGAAGAGGGAGGCGTGATCGAGACACCGGAGCGGGAGATGCTGCACGCCATATTTGATTTCAGCAACACGCTGGTGCGCCAAGTCATGAATCCGCGCACTGAGGTGATCGCCTTGGAAGCCGATACATCTCTGGAAGCCAGTATTTCACTGGCGATTGAATCAACCTTCAGCAAATTCCCGGTGTATCAGGATGACCTCGATAATATCATCGGCGTGGTACATATCCGCGATTTGCTGCGCGCACAGCAGGATCCCAATCGAAAAACCAGTACGGCGCGTACCCTGGCGCGCGAAGCACTTTTCGTCCCGGAATCGTTGCCATTGAAGGATGTGCTGCAGCAATTGCGCAAGCGACGGCAGCATGTGGCGATTGTGATCGACGAGTTTGGCGGAACCGCCGGAGTGGTGACACTTGAAGATATTATGGAAGAAATTGTCGGCGAAGTAAGCGACCCATTTGATTCACCCCATCCGGAAATTCAAATCCAGGCCGATGGCACAGTGATTATCGAAGGCTTGGCTTTGATCGAAGAAGTTAATGAAAAACTGGGGCTGACGCTCTTCGCGCCGGATTACGATACCATCGCCGGGTATATTCTCAGTTGCCTTAATCGAATGCCAGAGATGGGAGACGAGGTAGATATTGGCTCAGGGATATGTCTGAAAGTTATTAAAATGGATGGTATGCGCATCGCGCAGTTATCCCTGAAACGAATTGCCAAGCCATCGCCTTCCGATAGTTAAACCCAACAAACCGCGCAACGCACTTGCTCGGTTTGTGATCAGGGCTTCCCGAAAACTATGACTCTGTTTGTAGAAGTTGTTGTGAATATTCCCCAGGTTACTGGGGTTTTTCATTACCATTTACCCCCCGAACTCGAAGGTAAAATTTCAGCAGGCCATTTGGTCACAGTTCCCTTTGGGCGGCAGACCGTTCAGGGCGTGGTGTTACAGACGGTTGCCGAAACGACTATTCCTGAAACGCGCCCGGTGATTTCATTGCTCGACTCGCAGCCTGTACTCACGGAAGCGCAAATTCGGCTGGGGCAAACGATTGCCGCGCAATCGCTCACACCGCTGGCAACTTGCCTGAGCCTGATGCTGCCACCGGGTCTCAGTCAGATGGCGGATACGCTTTATCGCCTAACGGAGGGGGGGAAACAATTGCCGAAAGACGGACGACAGGGGCCGGAAGACGGGGAATATGAGGTGGAGGCTACCGGTTTGCCGTTTTCTGTCTCCCGCGACGAACTAACCGACGCTCAATGGCGTGTGCTGGCCCTGCTCGCTGAGCGCGGTCCACTGCGCGGGCGACAGATTGACCATCATTTACCTCGCAAGCGCTGGCGGGCAACGGCGGGGGCTTTGGCGCGCCGCGGATTGATAACCAGCCAGGCAGTGCTGACTGAGCCAACGGTTTCGGTGAAAACCGAGCGCGTGGTGCGTTTGCTGGCCTCCCCGGAGGAAGCCGCCGCCCAAATGGATACACTGGGGCGTGACGGTAGCCCGGCCCTGGCGCGGCGGCAGAAGATGTTGAGCGCACTGCTGGAACATCGAGACTCGATCCCTGCTGCGGCATTGTACAAATTCGGCGGGGGAGGCAATTCCGCCGATCTGAAACAGCTTGCCACCCGCGGGTTGATTGCTATCGAAGAAGAGCAGGTTTGGCGCGACCCGCTGCAAGACATAGACTTTGTCGCGGAGTATCCGCCGCAATTGACGCAGGCGCAGGCCGATGTTTGGGGGCAGGTACAACTCGCTTTGCGGCAAACCGCGGCGGGCGAGTCTGCCGCGCCTTTTCTGCTGTATGGAGTCACCGGTTCGGGCAAAACCGAAATCTATCTACGTGCCGTCGAAGAAACCTTGCAGCAGGGGCGGCAGGCCATCATTCTGGTGCCTGAAATCGCCCTCACGCCGCAAACTGTGCGCCGTTTTGTAGCGCGTTTCCCCGATCGGGTTGGGTTGGTGCATTCCGGGTTGTCGGCGGGTGAACGCTACGATACATGGCGGCGTGCGCGGCGCGGCGAGATCGATGTGGTTGTCGGAGCGCGCAGCGCGCTATTTACGCCCTTTGCTGGTGTGGGGCTGATTGTGGTGGATGAATGTCATGATGGTTCGTATTATCAGGGGGAGCCAGCGCCGAGCTACCATGCACGTGAAGCTGCGGCGACCTACGCCCTCCAGGTGGGCGCGGTTTGCCTGATGGGGTCGGCTACCCCCGATGTGACCAGCACCTACCGCGCCGCCCGCGGCGAATGGACTCCTCTGAGCCTGCCCGATCGTATCTTAGCGCATAAGCAAGCCATTCAATCCTGGCATCTTTCACACAGCCGCTACCAACCCCTGGAGCATGATGCCGAAACGATTGAACTGCCCCCCGTCGAAGTTGTGGATATGCGCGCCGAACTTAGAACCGGTAACCGCTCCATTTTTAGCCAATCGTTGCAAGCCGCATTAGCGCATGTGCTGGAGCACGACCAGCAGGCAATTTTATTCCTCAACCGGCGCGGCACAGCGACGTATGTATTTTGCCGTGAATGCGGGTATGCTCTGAAATGTCCCCAATGTGATACACCGCTAACCTATCACGTTGAAACATTGAAACGTTCAAACGTTCTTCTTTGCCATCGCTGCAATTACCACCGCCAAATGCCCTCCAAATGTCCCGAATGTGGCAGCACGAAAATTCGCCAATATGGCACGGGCACAGAGAAGGTGGAGAGCGAAGTACAATCCTTGTTCCCCGCGGCGCGTATCCTGCGCTGGGATTGGAGTACGACGCGCAAAAAAGGCGCGCATGATGCGATATTGAGCCAGTTTGTTGCCCACGAAGCCGATGTGCTGGTGGGCACGCAGATGCTCGCCAAGGGGTTGGATTTGCCGCTGGTGACGCTGGTGGGGGCGGTGCTGGCCGATGTGGGCCTGAACTTGCCCGATTACAGCGCCAGTGAGCGCGTTTTTCAGGTGCTTACACAGGTTGCCGGGCGCGCCGGGCGTAGTCCATTGGGCGGGCAGATGATTTTGCAAACTTTTCAGCCGGAGCATTATGTGATTCAGGCCGCGGCGCAGCATAGTTACCGTGAATTCTATCGGCAGGAGTTAGCCTACCGCCGCGAGTTGGGCTATCCGCCCTTTGCGCGGCTGGCGCGGCTCGAATTCCGGGGGCAGGATGCGGTTCAGGTAGAAGAAACCGCCCGGAGCGCAGCCCGTCAGCTCATCGCCAGAGATGATCAACTGCATGAGATGATTGGCCCGGTGCCATGTTTCTTCAGCCGCGTATCTGGCATCTACCGCTGGCAGATTGTGCTACGCGGCCCAAATCCCACCGCCGGGATGGACGAATATCTGCTAAAATCGTGCCGCGTTGAAGTGGATCCGATTTCTTTGCTATAATTTGGTGTGCGAAAAAGTAAAGAGCCACAGCGATCACAGAAATTTTCCGTGAATCTACAAAAATCTCTGTGGCTTTGTGGTAATTTTATGGAGAATGATGCCCATGCGCAACGAGTTTCTTTCCTGGGATGAAGTTGATCGTTTAATTGATCATTTGATTCCCCAGTTTGATATTGAATTTGACGGTATGGTGATGATTACCCGCGGTGGTATTATTCCGGGGGGATTGCTGGCAGAGGCCTTGAATATCAAGCATGTGCTGACGGCGGCGGTGAATTTCCCTGCCGAGATGGAGCGCGATTTTTCGCGGCTTTTCGCCTGGCCGGAGTTTATCCAGTTTCCTGGCGATGAGATGCTCGAAGCCCGGCGCCTCCTTGTTGTGGATGATGTTTGGGGATCAGGACGCACGATCACCGCGGTGCGTAACCACGTGGGGTCGGCGGGGGGCGTGCCCTATACTTGCGTGCTGCATTTCAATCCCTATCGCAATTTATTTGGCACAGGCCGCCCCGATTATTACGCTGCCGTAACCGATGCGCATATCATTTACCCGTGGGAGATTGACCGCGGCCCCGATCGAATTTTGAGCGCGCCGATGGGTGAAGGTTAGTCAACCGAATCCGGCCAACCGACCAGAATATTTTAAATACGCGCGCAGTCGCCAAAATGCCACGGCTGCCATACCATGCGCCAGTACCGCGAAGAGAGGGGGTGTTTGCAGGGTGGAGTAAGTCCAGCACAGGCGTGTAGTCCCCCAACGTTCCAGAAAATAGCCCAATCCAGCACCGGCGATGAAAGTCAGCACCGCCAATCGATAATCGGTGGGAGTTAGGGTGAGAAAGGCCACCAGGGCTAATGCCATGATGGTCAATGACTTGTTGAGCGTTGACCATACGAAGGATAGCATTAGAGCGTAGAAGGCCAGAAAGATAACCCAATAAAGCGATTTCATGAGCCACGAAGGAACATGAAGTGACACAAAGGTGTTTCCTTTATGTTGCTTTGTACCCTTTGTGGTTTCAATAACCCCGTTTTTTAGTAACCGTACAATACGGTCAATCGAAAGGCTGGCAATCGGCCAGGCGGGGATAATCCATAGCGGCGGGCGCTCGGCGGTGTAATATGTCCAGATTTCGGTTTGCGTGCCCCAACTCTCGATCACAAGACCGCCCACCATGCCCACCAGGACAATCCACACATCGGTGCGCAGATCCGCCCCGGCCATAATCAACAGCGACATCACCAGGAAGATGCCTACCAACAACCAGTCGAAATAACGCCACCACGGGCCAGACCAATCGATCAGCGCCAGGTATTCCTCGGCCAGTGGCCACCAGATATACACAATCAGAAAAACCGTCAGCAAAAAGACGCTCATCAGATAGTAACTGGAACGCGTCCAACCGAGCGCCGCAACAATCTGACGGGGGGTTGATTTATTTGTCTTCGGCGTTGTCATGTCAAAATTGTACTATAATCGGAAGCCATCCGTACCACGTTGAAATTTAGCAGATCATCCAACCCTCAACGTGCCAACCTGTAACCTTCAGACCTTTCATGATCCCCATTACCCTTACACTCTCCGGCTTTCTCTCCTATTGTGATCCCGTCGAGATTGATTTTACCGCCTTCGATCTGGCTTGCATTGCCGGGCCGAATGGGGCGGGGAAATCTTCGATCCTGGATGCCATCACCTGGGTGTTGTTTGGCCAGGCCCGCCAGCGCGGTGATACGATCATTAACAATCAATCCGAACAGGCGGAGGTAATCTTCGTTTTTCGATATGAAGAAAACCTTTACCAGGTCAAGCGCAGTAATCCGCGTGGTAAAGCTGGCGTGCTGGAGTTCAATATTGCGCAAACCAGTTCAGTAGTCAGTACTCAGTCTACGCAAGCCCTCTTAACGGATACTGTCAACTGGAAACCCCTCAGTGAGCGCACGATACGCGAGACGCAGCAGCGCATCGAAGAAACCCTGCGCCTCGATTATGAAACTTTTGTCAACGCAGCGTTTTTTTTGCAAGGCAAGGCCGACCAGTTCACTCAGCAGCGCTCTGGTGACCGCAAACGCATTCTGTCGAGCATTCTGGGTCTGGAAATGTGGGAAGAGTACCGCCGCCGTGCGGTTGAGCAGCGCAAGCAAATTGAAAGCCAGATTACCATCCTGGATGGTCGGCTGGCAGAAATTCAGGCCGAACTCTCCGAGGAGGCTGTGCGTAAAAATCGCCTGCAAATATTGCAAGATGAGCTTCAGCGCATCGGAGACACGCGCACCCTGCAAGAAACCAATCTGGAACAAAGCAAACAACTCCATCAATTATTGGAGGAAAAACGCAAAGGACGAGATTTGCTGGCTCAGCGTTTGGCAACTGAAAAAGAGCGCTGCGTTTCGTTGACTAAAAAATTAGCGGGTCGCCGCATAGAGAGCGAATCCTACGCCCAAATATTAAAGCGTGCACCCGAGGTCAAGCACGACCATCAACATTGGCAGCAGGCGCGCCGCGATCTGGCTCGCTGGGAAGAAACTGCCGACGAATTCCGCGAATATGAAAAACGTCGCCGGGCACCGTTGAGTCTCATCGAGGCTGAGCGCGCCCGCCTCGCTCAGGAATTAAAAACCCTCCGGGAGCAGGTGGCAGCGATCAGTGAACAGTGGTCAACGGTCAGTAGTCGGCAGTCAGCGTTAGAAACTTTACAATCCCAAATTACACACCTCCAATCCCAAATAGAGCAGCGGAAAGCACTCGAAACT
>CALCSH010000082.1 GCA_937893815.1 uncultured Anaerolineae bacterium
TTCACCGCCAGCGAAACGCCTCGCGTGAGGCGCGTCAACGCGCCGACGATGCTCGCCGAGAGTCCGAAGATCTGCGTGCCGAATTGGCGGAACGATTGGTGGCTATTGAAGACGAGCGCCGCAAAGTGCTAGAAGAAGCCCGCCAGGAAGCGGAAGACGAACTCAAGCATGTGCGCAAGCAGTTTAAGGAATTGCGTGGCGAATTGCGCCGCGCCCGCCAACCGTTAGAGATTATTGAGCAGGCTGAAGAAAAAATTGAAGCCATCGCCGAAGAAGTGGAAGCTCCCGTTGAGCGCCACGAACCGGATATTACGCCAGTTCGCGGACCGGTGCGCCTCGGCTCGAGGGTTCAGCTTCGCACGCTGGGGCAAGAAGGCATCGTTCGATCCATCGGTGAAGACCGCATTGAAGTACAGATTGGTAATTTGCGCGTGCGGGCGCGCCGCTCGGATTTGGTGTTGAGGGGCGATGCTGAGACGGAAGACGGACGACAGAAGACCGAAAGCGTAGGCACTCCATCATCCCCCGTCCCCCACCTCCCGTCCGCGGTCAGCAGTCGCCGCTCACGGGTCGTTGGCGCTTCGGGCGATTCGCCAGGCATTGAGCTTGACCTGCGCGGCCAGCGCACCGATGAAGCCATTGACGCATTGGATGGTTATCTCGATCGCGCTTATCTGGCACGCTTGCCCTGGGTGCGTATCATCCACGGCAAGGGAACCGGCAAACTGCGCCAGGTGGTGCGCGATGAATTAAGCGAGCATCCGCAAGTGCAGTCTTTTGAATCGGGCAAAGATGGCGAGGGCGGCGACGGGGTAACAGTAGCCACCCTGCGAAGTTAACTCAGGCATTTCAGATACAACTCGCGCAAAGACGTCAAGCCACAAAGGGGATAAATATCTTGGTGTCTTTGCGCCTTAGTGTGAGGCCATTTCTATGAAACATCCCATCAATGCAATTCTTATCGGAGCCGGGCAGCGCGGGGCAGATGTGTATGGCACATACGCTCTGGCGCACCCCGATGAAATTTGCTTTGTGGCTGTGGCGGAGCCCAACTCTGAACGCCAGGCGCGTTTCGCCGCGCAGCACAAGATTCCCTCGCAAAACCAATTCGAAAGTTGGGAGCCGCTTCTATCCAGGCCACAATATGGACAGGTGGCGCTGGTTTGCACGCAAGACCAGCAGCACACGGCTCCCACGCTGGCTGCATTGCGCGCCGGGTACGATGTACTGCTCGAAAAACCGATGGCAACTACGGTGCAAGATAGCCGTCTGCTGGCCGATACCGCGGAAGAAAGCGGGCACCAATTGCATATTTGCCATGTGTTGCGCTTTACGCCACATTTCACGAAAATGCGCGAGATTATTTTGTCCGGAGTGTTGGGCGAAATTATCAGTGTGTCGCACCGCGAAAATGTCAGTTGGTGGCATATGGCGCACAGCTTTGTGCGCGGCAACTGGCGCAAAACCGCCGAGAGCGCCCCGATGATTTTGGCGAAATGCTGTCATGATCTCGATATTCTCATCTGGCTGTTGGATGATCGCTGTGAGAGTCTCAGCAGCGTGGGCGGGTTGCGTCATTATCGCCCGCAGAATGCCCCCGAAGGCGCCCCCTCGTATTGCCTGGATGGTTGTCCGGTGGCGGAGAATTGCCCATATTACGCCCCCTTTATTTACGAGGATCTGCTTCCGCTGTGGCGCAATTATGCGGATACGTCACAAGGATTTGAGCGCGCTGTGATGCGTGCGCAGGAACGCGCTCCGGGGTTGGTCCAATCGCTTTCCGCGCTGCTACCCTCCTTGCGTCAGGTTAGCGAATACCGCGGCTGGCCGATTTCGGTCGTGGCGCAAAATCCCACAAAAGAAGAAATCCACAACGCGCTGAAATCTGGCCCGTACGGACGTTGTGTTTATCACTGTGATAATGATGTTGTCGATCATCAGGTGGTGGCGATGCAATTCGAGGGCGGGGCATCGGTGACGCTGACCATGCACGGACATTCGCATACGGAAGGACGCTTTACGCGAATTCAGGGCGCGCGCGGCGAGCTTCAGGCAGGCTTTGGGTATGGGGGATCGTGGATTGAAGTCAATGAGCACCGCAGCGACCGATGCACGCGCTACGACACTTCGGTAGTCAGGTCGGGGCACGGCGGTGGGGACGAGAAGTTGATGGCGGCCTTTTTGAAGAGCGTGAGCGAAAGTGGGACACACTTTGCGAAGCCAAGTGCGTCCCACTTATCAACGGCGCGGCGCTCACTGGAGAGTCATTTGATGGCCTTTGCGGCAGAGGATGCGCGCCTGGGCGAGAAGGTTGTCAGGATGGCAGATTTTCGTTAGTCATCCAATAAATGCTCGGTGTGAACGATGCGACGAGTGCCGGTTTTGCAGCGTAGAATGAGCGATTCGGTTTCGGCGATGACGCCATTGTAACGCACACCGGGCAGCACGCCGCCATCGCTGATGCCCGTGGCGGCAAAATAAATGCTGCGCCCGCTCACCAGTTCATCGCTGGTGAGTATTTTTTTCGTATCCAGCCCGGCCTCGCGCACGGCGGCGGCTTCTTCGGGCGATTGCGGTGATAAGCGCCCCAGCATGGCCCCCTGCAAGGATTTGACAGCACAGGCAGCGATCACGCCCTCCGATACGCCACCGATCCCCATCAGAATATCGACATTCAAGTTGCGACTGGCGGCCATCAGCGCCCCCGATACATCGCCGTGGCTGCGGGCGATCACGCGCGCCCCAGTCGCCTGAATTTCTTCGATTAGGTGTTTGTGGCGTGGGCGATCGAGGACGAAGACCACGAGATCGCGCACTGATTTATTTTTGACGCGCGCCACCAGCGCCAGTGTCCATGCTGCGGGGGCATCCATGCATTCTGGTACCAGCGCCTGCGCGGCATCGCGTCCAACGACAATTTTTTCCATATACACCGCGGGGGCAGGTGCCCACATCGAGCCGCGCGGGGCAATTCCGGCAACCGCAATCGCTCCGGGGCTGCCCTTGATGAGCAGGCTGGTACCATCAATCGGGTCGGCGACCACATCCATTGCTGGACCTTCTCCGTTGCCAATCATTTTGCCGCTGTTGAGGGGGGAAGATAACCCCAAGCGACCTTCTTCGCCCACTACGATGCAGCCATCGACATCCAGCGTGTTGAAAGTTTCGACCATGGCATGGGTAGCGGCGCGATTGGCTGAAATGGGGTCGCCACGGCCCATCCAGCGTCCAGCGGCTAGCGCCGCGGCTTCGGTGACGCGTACCAGGCTGAGACCTAAATTGGGAGACACTTGTACGTGCATGAGTTTCACTCCAGTTGATCAATCGCTTCCAGTAGTTTTGCGTTTTCCCAGGCTAAAATACCGCCGCTCAGCACACGCACGCGCTTGTAGCCTTGTTTTTGATAAAGATAAGTCACGCGCGTGCTGCGTCTGCCGCCATGACAGACAAAAATAACGTTTTCATCCGAGGGGATTTGACTTGTATTGGACAGCAAATCGAAGAGCGGTATTGATTGTGCCTGCGGAATGTGCTTTTTCTGGAATTCGCGCGGCTCACGCACATCAATCACGCACGGCGGTGCGGCAGTATGCAGTTCATTCCATAACTCCATTGGCGTGATTCCGGCCACATCTCCGGCGGGAATTTCAGTTTGGATGGAAAGCTCCAGCGCGTGCTCCGCTTTTTTGGGAAGGTTTTGGCATTCCATAAAAACATGCTGACGGCATTCGTAGACGCAGATCGCCGGGTCGAGGATGTGGTGGTAGAGAAAATTGATGGCCTGTTCGTAGGTCAGGCAGTGGGATTCGCCCAAGGTTCTGATGAAACCGGTGCTTTGCATTCGATCAAAAACGGGCGGGTTGATCCGCATAAAGTACACATCGCCCCCGCGCTCGCGCATATATTGGACGATACTTTCCAGGGCGTGGATACCGCTTATATCGCATTGGTGTACGCTGTTCATGCGTAATAAAAGAAACCGTTGACCGGGATTGTCTTCAAGATGTGCCCGTAGGGTCTCTTCGATATGATTGACGGCGCCAAAATAGAGATCGCCGAGAATATCAAAAATAGCTAACTGGGGGCATTGCGCAGCTCCAGGTTGGTGGCTAAAGTGGCGGAAATTCTGGGCAGGCAGCACCGGCACAACTTTGGGGACACTGGTGCGCAAAATATATATGGCCAGAGAGATGAGTATCCCGATCATTACAGCGAATTGGAGCGGTAAAAGAATTGTAGCCAGAAATGTTGCCAGCATAGCAAAAGAATCGCCGCGGGTGCTGCGAAAAATGCGGCGAATTTCTACGCGGTCAATCATGCTGTAGGCGGTGACGATCAGCACTCCGGCCAGTGCGGCGCGTGGAATAAAAGCCGCCAGCGGGCCGAAAATCAACATGACGAGCAGAACGAATACGCCCGAGAAAACGCTGGCTAGCGGTGTGCGTGCCCCGGCATCATAGTTGATTCCTGAACGCGTGAAAGAACCTGACGATGTGTATCCCGAGAAGAAACCGCAGGCGATATTCGCCAATCCCTGGCCGACGAATTCCTGGTTATTATCGAGACGCTGCCCGGATTGGCTGGCGATGGAGCGCGAGGTGGCAACCGATTGAATCAGCCCTATTGCGCCCACAGCCAGCGCCCCCGTGGATAGATCGCCGATGGCCTGCAAATTGAATAGCAAGGGGCTGAATGGCGGTAGATTGCGCGGCAATTCGCCGATGACTCTTACGCCCAGTTGGTCGAGCTGCAATCCGCCGACGAGCGCTGCAGCGAGGATCATACCCAGCAGGGGGGTAGGCCATTTGGGTTTGACGGCGCGCAACAGGGCAACCAAAACGATAATCACCAGTCCGATCGTCAGGCTGAGGGCATGTGTCTCATCCAGGTGCAGGCTGATCTCTTTGAGCGTTGTGAGTAGCGCCGGGTAACTGGGAATATTTACATTGAGCAAATGGCGCAATTGGTTTGCCCAAATTAGCACTCCGGCGCCAGTGGCGAAACCAATAATTACAGAGTCGGAAACAAAATTGACCAAAATTCCCAGGCGTGCCAGCCCCAGCACCAGCCGGAAAACTCCCGCCATCACAGTCATCAGCCCGGCCAGCGCTAAAAATTTAGCAGAGCCAGGTTCTGCCAGGGGCAGCAGCACAGTCAACACCAGCAACGAGGTGGCATTCGTCGGCCCGCTGTGCAAATGATTAGATGATCCCCATAGCGCTCCGATGATTGAGGCTACGATTGCCGAATAGAGGCCCATCTGCGGAGGAAGTTCGGCGATCATGGCAAAGGCGATGGCCTGTGGAAGCATCACAATTGCGACCGTGATCCCGGCGATCAGGTCAGGGCGCAGGTTGCCGCGCTGATAATTCCGCAAAATGAGATACGGGTGGGTGAAATAGCGTGATGTGGAATTCCAAACCTGGGTGAACATGATTTCAATGCGTTTGTCTGGAGGATGGCTAGGGCGTGGGCTGGATGATCTCTGTTTGTTGATTTCGTAAGATGAACCAGATACCGAAGGCCACGAATACCATGCCTATCAGCATCTTCGAAGTGATATGCTCGTTCAGCAAAAGCGCACCGCTGATGACCGTAACTATTGGGATGATAAATGTGACCATCGCCGCGATGGTTGGCCCAAAACGAGCCGTATTCGAGAAGTCAAG
>CALCSH010000083.1 GCA_937893815.1 uncultured Anaerolineae bacterium
CTCCGCGTCCTCTGCGTTTAACCCCTGCCGCTGTCGGCCAGGGCCGCCCGACACGGACTACGACACGTAGTTCATCAGCACGGCCAGAACCCAATGCCACGCACTGGATGCCGAATCCTTAGCGAGCCACAGCAGCATTGCCACCATCAACCCGACTACCACGGGTGGCAGACCCATGCCGGTATTCACTATACTGAGAAAAAAGGAGCGCCCGGGGAATTTCCCCAACGCCAATAGTGTACCCAGCGGCAGCCCAATCAGCAGGCTGATACTGGTTGCCAGCGCCGAAATTTTCAGCGAGAGAAGCGTAATTTGGAGAACTTCAGCGTCGAAGATCATAAAAGTTCATCAGAGCGCACAGAGCTTTTGTGTCACTCTGTAGCAAATAACTAATCCAAGCCCAGGTCGGCGTCCGTCTTGTCGGCGTCGGGGAAGAATAAAGGTTGACCAAATTCTTCCACACCAAATTCTTTGATCAGTGCCTGGGTGTCTGGGCTGGTCATGAATTCAGCAAAAGCCAGCGCACCTTCGTAATTGCTCTCCGGCCAGGTATCGGGATTGACGGTAATTACATGGTAAACATTGAGCAACACAGCATCCCCTTCGACAAGAATCGCCAGGTCAAGATTGGCCTGATTGGCGAGGAAGGTTGCCCGGTCGGTCAGTGTATAGGCGGCTTTTTCCGATGCAATTGTCAGCGTTGCGCCCATGCCCTGCCCCGATTCAAAATACCAGACGGGTTTGTCGCCGTTGGGGTCGGAAGTTGTGTTGTTCCAGATGCTTAATTCTTTTTTATGCGTACCGGAATCGTCACCGCGCGAGATGAAGGTCGCTGCGGTTGTCGCAATTCTGCCAAAAGCGTCCGCAGCAACCAGGTCGCCCATGATCTCGGCCGGATCGTCCATTGGGCCAACGATGACGAAATCGTTATGCATGACCAGCATCCGGTCTTTCCCAAAACCGGCATCCATCAAGGCTTTTTCAGACGCAGGGGCATGCACCAGAAGCACATCGGCATTGCCATCTTCGGCCATTTTTAGCGCCGCTCCCGTGCCGACGGCCACCGTTTGAACAAGATAGCCGGTTTGCTCCTGAAACATCGGTACCAAGACATCTAACAATCCCGAATCTTGTGTGGATGTGGTCGTTGCCAGAATCAACTCGTGATTGGCGAGCGGCTCCTGTGCATGGGTTCCGCAAGCGTTGAGAAATACTGGCAAGGTCAGGCCAAAAAGAATAAGAAAGATCAATCGTTTTTGAGTTTCCATTCGTTTCTCCTCTGAATAGTTCTTTTTTTTACAGACCTTATAAAACGATTTCTTCCCCTGCCGCTTTCGCTTGATACCCGGCAAGCCCGGTAACTGCGTTTCGAAAGGCGCCGCTGTTGACCGCATCAAAAACCGGGGCCAGTAGCCCAGAATTGGCATCTTCTTTCGTTACGACCAGATCATAGCGTTCCTCGAACAAGGGGATAAAATCCAGGCCGCGCGCCTGCGCCGCCGCCAGTACAGCCAAACCGGCGTCTGCTTGCCCTGAAACTATTGTTCCCGCTACGCCGAGATGCGTATTGGCGATCGTCTCATACCCCCGAATTGACTGCGAAGCAATCCCCAGTTGTGCCAGTCGCTCATCCAGCCACACACGCGTCCCAGAGCCGCGCTTGCGGTTGATAAACCGCACATCGGGGCGAGTTAAATCTTCAATTCCGTGAAGGTGTAATGGGTTCCCGGATTGAATCAGAAGACCTTGCTGGCGGTGTACGAGAGTCGTGATGTGCATCGTATGCCCGGGGAAAAGATGGCGCACATAAGGGGTGTTATATTCGCCGCTGCCCGAATCCAATAGATGGCACCCTGCGATTTGGCACACACCTTGGCGCAGTTGGATCAATCCATCCAGGCTGCCCACAGGCAACGTAAACATCGCCAGGCCATGTTCCTCTTCACGGAGCATTTCTGCTAAAAGGTTCAATGCTAAATCGTCACTGCCTGAAACCAGCACCGTTGGACCCTTCCCCCACTCCGGCAAGATGGACAATTGAATGGAGAATGCTGCCGCGGTAGCCTGGTAGTATTTCTCCGTATAATTGCCCACTTTTTGTGCATGCGTCATCCCCACCAGCCCGGCCTGCTCCAATAGTTTGACATGGTAGCGAACCTTCGCCGGGTGCTCACCGAAGATTTGCCCCAGGTGCGTCAGCGTAGCGGGTTTGGTCATCAGCGTGCGCAAAATCGCCAGACGGCGCGCATCCGAAAGGATTTTGATGGCATCGTATTTCGAAATCGTTTGGAGTGGCAGCATATAATACTCACGTTAAAATTAAATTTAACATGAGTATTATACCCGGATTATCCCGCTCGTCAATTACCGGGTTCTAACTCAAGCGAAACGACAACCTGGCTTTTTTCGCACACCTGATATTCATGCGATACTCGCAATCCTGGTACCCAAAGTATTCTCTCCCCTGCCAACAGTAACGGCCAGCGCGCCCGCGCCCGCTTGGGAATTTTGGCATTGATCATCAGGTCGGAAAGTTTGACCGATGCGCCCTCCATACCCAAGGGTTGGATACGATCTCCGGGGTAACGTGTGCGGATCTGTAACTGGGTGGGGGGTTGTTCCCCAACATCAACCCACGCTCGGAAGGGATTGCCGTTCTCAAGAGCTTGACCCCGGGCATGATCGACATCATCCGGCAAATGGCAATGCAGTAACCAGCCATCGGGCAAGCTAAGTTCACCGGGTACTGGCAAATAGAGCAGGTCATCTTCATGCCCCAGTTGGGGCCAAATTTTAGATGGCAAATCGGCCTCCCTGGCAGCCAGATAGAAGCGCTCGCCCTCGCTCAACGCACGTATCTCCAACGCCAAATCAGTGCCGCGCACTTCTCCGTTAAGCACAGTCAGTGCTCGCTGTACTGCCGCGAAATCCAGATCGCGCAGATTTGGGCGCAATTGTTCCGCCGCCCAACGGATGATACGTCGCTGGATTCCCAACGCATCATCAGCCAACAGTTGCCGATTAAAAACAAGAAATCCCGCCCCTCTTTCAAGTAGTGCATCTCGGCCGGCCTGCTCTGTTACGTCGATAAGTACATCTTCATCGGCGGTGAGAATTTCAGCCATTTGACCGAGACGCTGGTGAATACCGGGGATCAGCGAATCGAGATACGGTAACGTTTTGTGGCGCAATTGGTTGCGAAATAAAGTGGTATCCAGATTAGTGGCATCGTCAATGGGCTGCAAACCACGCGCTTGGCAATATGCCCGAATCGCCTCTCGCGTTACCCCCAGCAGCGGACGCAAGAGAGAAATTTCAGCACTCCAGGGGTTGGGCACGAGACGTGTGCGCATACCTTTCAATCCGGATAACCCGGCACCGCGCAAAAAATGCATTACTACAGTTTCGGCTTGATCATCAGCGTGATGTCCCACGGCCACGGCTTGTGCTCCGTGAAAACTGGCTTGCTCGAAAAGGAAGGTATACCGACACACCCGGGCAGCCTCTTCTATGGATAGGCTGTGCTGCCGGGCATATGCGGCGACATCCATTTCCCCGGAGACAAAAGGAATACTCATGGTTTCGGCAAGCAACGCCACCCGCCGCGCGTCTGCTCCAGCCTCCGGGCGCAGGCCATGGTTGAAGTGAGCTGCGACAATTGGCACATCCGTGCGGCAAAATAAATCCAGCAACGCCAGACTATCCGCACCTCCAGATACGCCGATCAACACCGGCGACATCGATTGGAGAGAGTATGCCTTCAGTTGAGTTCGAAAAATAGAGAGCAGCATGCAAAAATTATAACGTTAAAGAGATTGAGAATATTTACGAGAAATCCAAACACCAACCCTTAAGGTTTTCGGTACTTAAGTGTTACGATCAAGTGCTTTATTATTCAATAAAATCAGGTATACTTGAATAACGTTAGGGACCTAGCTTGACGTGAAATATTTTTCCCTTAAGGAGGAAAAATGGCAGAAAAAGTTCTTATTGTAGATGATGATGTTGAAACCCTACGCCTTGTAGGGTTGATGCTGGAAAGACAAGGATATCAGATAACCGCTGCCGATAACGGGGAACGCGCGATCAAGCGAGCACAAGCTGACCGTCCCGATCTGGTTTTATTGGATGTGATGATGCCGGATATGAGCGGCTACGATGTCGCAAAAAGCCTGCGCGCCAATGAAATCACCGCTAATGTGCCGATTATTATGTTCACGGCGAAAGCACAGGTTGATGATAAAGTAGAAGGCCTTGAATCGGGCGCTGACGCATACCTGACCAAGCCCACTCAACCACGCGAATTGCTCGCCCAGGTGAAGGCGTTGCTAGCACGCTCGAAGGCAGCACGCACCGCACAGGCAATGGGGCAAGCCCCTGCAACCCGTGGGCTTACAATTGGCGTGCTTTCCGCGAAAGGTGGCCTGGGTGTCTCGACTTTGGTCACAAATCTGGGCGTAATTCTTCGCAAGCTAACCCGCGAGAGCGTTGTTGTCGCCGATTTTCGGCCCGGCAGCAGCGATATCAGTGTCGGGCTGGGATACACAAATTCCAATGGCGTGCCACAATTGTTGCGCAAAGAAGCCAAATCGATATCCCCGGTCGATATTCAGCGCGAATTAGTTTCTCATCAGAGCGGGATTCATGTGTTTATTTCGCCACAACGACCGCGCGATGCCGTCTATGCCATGCGCCTGGAGCAATATCAGTCGATTGCGCGCTTGATGCCTAGTATCGCAAAATACGTTCTGCTCGATTTGGGCCCTTCGCTCCCCCCATTGACTCAGATGGTGCTCAAATATTGCGATAGCCTGCTGGTCGTGATGGAACCTTCCCCAACGAATGTACAGCAAACAAAGCAATTGATTGATGATTTGATCGGCTTGAATGTTGGCAAAGCCCGCATTCAGGTGGTGCTTATCAACCGGGTGCGCTCAAGCTTGCAATTGAATTGGTCGGACGCGCAGGATGAGTTGGGACATCCGATTTCCACAGTCATCACCCCGGCGCCCGATTTGGCCTACAAAGCGTCAGAAACCAATACGCCGATGGTGTTACAACAGCCCAGCAGCCTGACCGCAGAGCAGTTCACGAAACTAGCATCTTCGTATCTTCGAGCAGAATAATCACAGCAATACATGAGCAACACGGTAGGTGCGTTAGCCATTCACGAAGCTGTTGATCTGATCCACGCTTCGCATTATACCGTTGCTCTCACAGGCGCGGGGAGTTCAACACCCTCCGGCATTCCTGACTTTCGCTCCGCGGGAAGCGGGCTTTGGGCTCGCTTTTTGCCTATGGAAGTCGCTTCCATCACGGCTTTTCGGCAGCACCCAGACCGTTTTTTCGAGTGGTTGCGCCCTCTGGCAAGTCATATGCTTGACGCTCATCCCAATGCTGCTCACCTTGCGCTGGCGGAGTTGGAAGCAGCCGGACAACTGCAAACGATCATCACTCAAAATATTGATGGCCTGCACCAGCGGGCCGGATCCAAACATGTTTTGGAAGTCCACGGCACACTGACGACACTCTCTTGCGTCGGTTGTTACCAGCAAATCTCATCGCAGGGGTATATTGATCGATTTATCCGCCGGGGGACCATTCCTCGTTGCCCAGAGTGCCAGCGAATATTAAAACCTGATACTGTTCTATTTGAAGAACAACTTCCAGCAAAAATATGGTTGCAAGCCCGCAAAGCGGCTGAGCGCTGCGAGTTAATGATCGTGGCAGGCTCTTCGCTGGTTGTAATGCCGGTCGCCGGGCTACCGATGAAGGCGCTTGAACATGGGGCCAAACTGATTATCATTAACCAATCCAGCACCTATCTGGACGAGCGAGCCGCAGTACTGCTCAACGGCGATGTCGCCGAAATTATTCCCGCACTCGCCGAAAATATTTTCAGCAGATTGATTTCATGACGAAAAAACTCCAAAGCAACGATCTTGCCCGTTATAAAAAATTGATCTCCTTCTCGCAAGACCTGGCTTCCACCCTGGACCTGGACATACTATTACAGCGCATTATTCAGGCTGCGGTGGAGCTTACCGGAGCAGAAGCTGCATCGATATTGCTCTATGATGAGCGCATGGCGCAGCTGAATTTTCAAGTTGCCACAAACTTTGACCCCAAATTGCGCGGTATCGAAGTTCCCGTTGAGAGCAGCATCGCTGGATGGATCGTCAAAAACCGCATGCCGATCATTATTGACGATACCCAAAATGATGACCGGCATTTTGTCCAGGTAAGTCAATCCACCGGCACGACGACTCAATCAATATTAGGTGTGCCTCTGATTTCAAAAGACAAAGTCAGCGGGGTGCTGGAAGCCATCAATAAGCAGAATGGTGTATTCACAGCCGACGATCAGGAATCGCTAATGACTCTCGGAGCACATGCAGCGGTTGCTATTGAAAATTCTCGCCTGTTTCAACAATTTGACCTGATCGCCGAATTTGTGCACGAATTGCGCACGCCATTGGCATCCCTGCGCACCGCCACACACCTGCTCACCCACCCCAAAGTAACGAACGAAAAGCGCGACGAAATTTCCAAAAAAATTGAGGGTGAAGTTGTCCGACTTTCCAATATGGCTGCAGATTTTCTAAATATCGCCCGCCTTGAATCAGGACGCGATCAATTCAATCTTGGGGTTTTTAATCTAAAAACCTTGCTTCAGACGGTATCGGATTTAATTGAAAGTTTGGCACAACAAAAGGGGTTGCAGTTTGAACTTAACATAGAAGATAATTTGCCATCGGTTTCTGGGGATGGTGACAAGATCAATCAGGCATTGGTCAATTTACTCAGTAACGCGGTCAAATATAACCGCCCGGGTGGGAGCGTGATTCTCAAGGCAAAACCTGTTCCTGATGGGGTGCAAATCATCGTTAGCGACACCGGTGTTGGCATCCCTGAAAAATATCATAATCAGCTCTTCGGGAAATTTTTCCGCGTACCCGGCTCTGAAAAACATGCTCAGGGCACGGGTCTGGGGTTATCGATCGTCAAACGAATTATTGAAGGACACGGGGGAACGATACAGGTCGAGAGTCAGCCGGATCAAGGCTCCACGTTCACAATCTATTTGCCCGCCTAACGCGCTCCTTTACGACCAAATTGACGTTCCAGCGCATCGACAGATAGATGGATCATCGTTGGCCGCCCATGCGGGCAGGTGCGCGGCGACTGACTGGCTTCCAGATCGCGTAACAGGTTCTCTTGCTCTTGCGTAGATAAAGATTGACCGCCCTTGACCGCCGCCCGCTTGCAGACACGTGCGATGATTTTGGCCTCCAATTCCTGTCCCAATGGGGTTTCATCTTCTTCAAAATCTTCTACTAAAACGCGTAAGGCAGCCGCGGGATCCATTCCAGCGAGAATCATAGGCAAAGAACGCACCAGGAATACTCCACGCCCAAAGGGTTCGATCGCGAAGCCGAGTTTTGCCAAGATGGGGAGTTGCTCTTCTACCAGGCTGGCCGCTGCGAATGGCAATTCTACCGTGGCCGGTTCCAGCAGCGATTGAGCGGGGATCAATTGGGAACGCTGGGCCATGAAGCGTTCAAACAAGACGCGCTCATGTGCGGCATGTTGATCAATCAGGTACAGGCCATCTGGGGCTTCGGCGATTAGATATGTGGAAGCGACTTGCCCAATCAGACGCAATAGTGGCACGCGCGCTTCGGGCAGTCGTTCTTGACCTCCGACAGGGGACTGAAAAGCGGGAATCGCCGATGTGGGTTGATCATCTTCAGTTTCTGGCCAGGGTTCCGCGGCCATGCCCCAGGCTGGGTCAATTATACGAGGGTCAGTATCGCCCCCAAAAGGAGTCCCGCCGCCCCAGCGCAGGCGCGCACGTAGCGAATCCGCCTCAGGCACCGGGGTATGCGCCAGCAAGGCGGAATGCACGGCTTTCCCCACAATCCGAAAAATTTCATCCCGCTGGCGAAAACGCACTTCGGCTTTCGTCGGATGTACGTTGACATCCACACTTTCGGATGGCATGGCGATAAATATCACTGCCTGGGGGTAGCGACCCACCATCAGCATGGTGTGATAGGCCCGCACGAGCGCCGTAGTGAGGGCGATATCTTGCACCGGGCGGCCATTGACAAAGAAAAGTATTTCGCTGCGATTCCCACGGGTCACAGCGGTCGGGCTGGTGAAGCCGGTGACGGCAATCAGATCATCCTGCGCTAACACAGCTATCATCTGGCGGGCGATATCGGCGCCATAGAGTGCGGCCAGTACTTCACGGTGCTCACCATTACCGCTGGTTTGTAATGCCATCCGCCCTTCCATGCGCAGGTGAAAGCGGATTTGTGGATAGGCCAGCGCATAATGCGTAACCAGCGTTTGAATGTGCCGACGTTCCGTGCGATCGGTCTTTAGGAATTTAAGCCGCGCCGGGACATTGAAAAACAAATCTTCCACTCGTACAACGGTCCCAGCTGGGGCGCCCGCCGGCTGGGTAGTGGCGTTTATTCCCCCATCGACGTGCAAGCGCATGCCCAATTCATCGGCGCGACGGCGGGAGGTGATATTCATTCTCGATACGGAACCAATCGAGGCCAATGCTTCCCCTCGAAATCCTAATGTTTCGATGCGGAATAAATCATCGGCCGATACCAGTTTGCTGGTGGCATGGCGCATCACCGAGAGCGGTAACTCGTCGGGGGCGATGCCATGGCCATCGTCGGCGACTTCAATCAACCGCTTTCCGGCATCCTCCACGGTCACCGCGATATAGCTCGCCTGTGCGTCTACCGCGTTCTCAAGTAATTCTTTGACCACTGAGGCCGGGCGCTCAATCACTTCGCCTGCGGCAATTTGGGAGGCAACTTCATCGGGCAAAATTTGAATGGGCATGGCGTGAATTATAGCATTGAAAAAACGAGCTATTCTGTGCAGCAGGACTTTCACTCTTGTCGCAGGGGGCAGACCAAGTACAATACAACGTCATGGAACTCGAAACCATTTTTTTTGATCTTGATGCCACTCTGTATCCCGAATCGAATGGGATGTGGGCTGAAATTCGCTATCGAATTGATGCTTATATGCACGAGCGTATGGGGTTCTCAACAGAAGAAATCCCGACCCTGCGACAAAGCTATTACAAGAATTATGGCACTACGTTGCGCGGATTGATGGCGAATTATAGCGTGGACCCGCGGGAATATTTGGAGTTTGTACATGATTTACCGCTGACGAAATACCTGAAACCGGAGCCGGAACTGCGCCGCACTTTGTTGAGCATTCCGCGCTCGCGGTGGGTTTTCACCAATTCCGATCTGGATCACGCCCAAAGAGTGCTCACCCAAATGAAAATCAGCGATTGTTTTGATGGCATCGTGGATGTATTTTCGCTGGAACCTTATTGCAAACCAATGCCCGAGGCTTATCAGATTGCCATGCAAATGGCTGGCATGAGAGAACCCAAAGCATGTGCATTATTTGAGGATTCAGCATCCAATTTGTCAGCAGCGCATGAAATGGGCTTTTTCACCGTGTTGGTTGGTGCCAATGGTATGCTGCATTCTTTCGACCGTGGGATTAAAGACATTCACCAATTGCGGGAGGGTGTCCCTGAGTTATGGATGTGAACAAACGAATCTCACTCGAACAAGCGGCTGAACTCGTCCAGGATGGGGATATGCTTGCTCTGGGCGGAATGACTCTCTACCGCCGTCCGATAGCTTTCGTGAAAGCACTGCTCCGCCGCGAAACCCGGCCGCAAAACCTGACGCTTTTAGCATTCACCGCGGGCATTGAAAGCGATTTGCTCGTCGGGGCGGGGATGATTCGCCGTACGCGTACCTGCTATTTCGGTCTGGAAATCTTCGGGTTGGCGCCGATGTTTTCGTACTATGCCAACCGAGGTGAGCTGGAAATTCTTGAAGAAACGGAGGCCAGTCTGGCCTTTGGGCTGCGCGCCCAGATGGCTGGTGTGGACTTTATGCCAGGCCGCGGCTGGTTGGGCACCGATCTGCCCCGGCTGCGTCCCGATGTGCACACGATTCAATCACCCTATTCCAACGAAGAATATATCGCCTTTCCAGCCATTCAGCCTGATATTGCGATCATCCATGCGATTGTTGCCGATGCGCATGGAAACGCCCAGATCGGCAAAAACAAAGGCATCGACGAAGAACTCGCCCTAACCGCCAAGACCGTGATTCTCACAGCCGAGGAAATTGTCCCCGAATTGACGCAGGCCGATATCGTTGGTCCGCTGGTGGATGCAGTAGTGCATGCCCCGCAGGGTGCCGCGCCGACATCCTGTCATCCATGCTACCCAATGGATGGCGCAGCCATTTTGCAGTACATCGAACAAGTCAGCGATGCGCAAAGCTGGCAATCCTATATAGACCACATTCTTTGACGGTTTTCATACAACTCATTTACAGCAAATTTATCATGCGCTAATCTAATTGTGCTACCCTCAAGGTAAATTGCCTGACTTTTGCTGCAAAGGGAAAGTCTGATCTATTCAATCTCACTCCATCAGGAGGACAATGACGATGAAAAAGAATTCCAAACAACTTATTAGTATCACATTGGTGCTGATCTTGCTGGCCGCCGCGATGCTGGCCTGCCAAACTGTGGCACCCCTGCTTCCCCAACTCGGAAGTAGTGGGAGTAGCACAAGCGTTGCGCAATCTGCCGAAAATAACGAATTACCCGCCGGGCATCCCAATGTCGCCGCGGCGCCAACCCAAGTGGCGCCCGAAAATTTGGATGACCTGTTTGCCCCATTCTGGGAAGCCTGGAGTATAGTTCACGAGCAGTTTGTTGACCAGCCCCTCGACGATGATGCTCTGATGAAAGGCGCCACGCAAGGGATGCTGGCAACCTTCCAGAGCACCCCGAACACCACCTTTGATCTGATCCCCGCCCCCAGCGGCGATCAGACGGGTACGCCAGCAGATATGCAGGAGCTATTCTCTCCCTTCTGGCAAGCCTGGGCATATGCCCATCAGCCCGATGATCAAGCGCTGGTGCAGGGCGCGATTAGCGGCATGATGGATGCACTCGGCGACCAGCATTCGTCTTACATGGACCCCAATCAGTTCACGCAAGCCAATATTCCATTGGATGGAACATATGAGGGCATTGGTGCCTGGGTAGACCCCAATGGCGAATTCCTAACGATTGTCAGCCCGATGGCCGACTCTCCCGCCGAAAGTGCCGGATTGCTCCCAGGGGATGAAGTGATCGCCGTAGATGGCGATGATATGACTGGCATTGACGGCAATCTGGTAATCCGACGTATCCTTGGCCCCGCCAACTCCAACGTGATTCTCACCGTGCGTCGCGAAGGCGTTGAAGCGCCTTTTGACGTCGAAATCACACGCGCCCAGATCACGATTCCCAGCGTGGAATACCGCATGTTGGACGATAATATTGCGTATATTCATTTATTGACTTTTGGCGATGATAGTCGGAATGAAGTCCGCAACGCTTTCGAAGAGCTTTCCAAGGAAAACCCGGCGGGGCTGATCTTTGACTTACGCAATAACGGCGGCGGGTATTTGATTAGCGCCATCGAAGTTGCCTCCGAGTTTATTGATAAAGGTGTACTGATGCACGAAGTTTATGGCGATGGCGAAAAAGACACCTATGAGGCCTTGGGCGATGGACTGGCGACCGAGATTCCGCTGGTTGTGCTGGTTAATGAAGGTACAGCATCGGCCTCCGAGATTGTGAGCGGCGCAATTCAGGATTATGGACGCGCACCACTCGTAGGCACCACGACCTACGGCAAAGGCTCCGTTCAGAACTGGGTACCATTGAGCAATAATCAGGGTGCTGTACGTGTAACGATTGCCCGCTGGCTGACCCCAAAAGAGCGCCTGATTCACGAAATTGGCCTGGCTCCCGACTATCCCCTGGCAATGGTTTCCCAGGCTGCGATTGATGCCGGCTTTGATATTGAGTCATTCGGTTTGACAGAAGATCAGGTTGTTATTCTCAGCGCGGAAGATATTCAAAATAATCGCGACCCACAGCTTGATTTGGCCGTAGAAGTGCTTACAGGTATGCTCAAGAAATAGTCTATGGCGTGTTAATAAGTTGGCTGGTAGGCAAGCTGAAACGCTTCAACTTGCCTACCAGTGAAAGAGGACGCACAATGTTATTTAACTCAACGTACTTACTATTTATGGCACCCGCCTTCATCCTGACGATGTTGGCGCAGTTCTATGTCAATTCGTCCTACAAAAAATGGGGGCGCGTGCGCGCCAGCAGCGGAATCAGCGGAGCTGAAGCCGCGCAGCGCCTGATTCGGTATGGCGGCCTGCAAGGGGTCGAAGTCAAGGGTATCCGCGGCAAGCTCACCGACCACTACGATCCACGCAGTAAAGTTTTAAGCCTCTCGGAAGGTGTCTACAGTGGCGATTCGGTGGCTTCACTGGCGATTGCCGCTCACGAACTTGGACACGCCATGCAGGATCAGGAAGAGTATTTCCCCCTCCGCTTGCGAGCCATGATCGTTCCAGCCGTCAATATCGGCTCGTATCTGGGCTGGATTTTGATTATACTGGGCATATTTTTGCAGATCGTTAATCTGGCCTGGTTGGGTGTGATTGTCTTTTCAGGTGGAGCGGTATTCGCATTGGTAACTCTCCCTGTGGAGTTGAATGCCTCGTCCCGAGCCAGGGAATTGCTGACCAGCTCCGGGCTGATCCGCACCGCTGAAGAGCAACGTGGCGTGAACGCGGTACTGAACGCGGCGGCGCTGACCTATGTTGCAGCATTATTCGCGGCCATCATGCAATTGCTCTACTGGACATCAATGATCACTGGCATGGGACGTCGCCGTCGATAAAAAATCGGGTCTCTGGGAATCCCCATGGTAGTAGTACAGATTTAGGGGTATAGGACGTGCTTCGCAGGCCCTATACCCCTAAATCTGGGGTTTCTCACGGCAGTTCCTAAAGACCCAAAATATCCAACACTATTGCGGGAGAGAGAATATGGTTACTTCACAAGAATTAAC
>CALCSH010000084.1 GCA_937893815.1 uncultured Anaerolineae bacterium
CTTCGAGCCGGAACGCCTGCCGGTTGTGCAGGAAATGATTTTGGCTGGCAGCGATGTTGCCACCCGTCAGGCGGCGCTCGATAAACTGCTGCCTTTCCAGCGTGCCGATTTCGATGGTCTGTTTGAAGCCATGACCGGCCTGCCCGTGATCATCCGCCTGATTGACCCGCCGCTGCACGAATTCATGCCCGATGAACACGAACTGCTCGAAGCGGTTATCGAGGCCCGCATCAAGGGCCAGGCGGTTCCCGAAAAAGAAGCCTTGCTGGCTGATATTCAGTCGCTGCACGAAAGCAACCCCATGATGGGTTTGCGCGGTGTGCGCCTGAGCGTGATGATGCCCGAAATCGTCTCGATGCAGGTACGCGCCATCTTCGAGGCCGCCGCCGATGTGAAACTGCGCGGCTTTGAGCCCAAGCCCGAGGTGATGATCCCCCTCACTGGCCACGTCAACGAACTGCATTTCATCCAGCCCAAACTGGAAGAAATCGCATCCGCGGTGATGAGCGAAAAAGGTGTGCAGTTTGATTACAAATTTGGCACGATGATTGAAATCCCCCGCGCCGGTTTGACTGCCGATCAGATTGCCAAAACCGCCGAGTTCTTCTCCTTCGGCACCAATGACCTGACCCAATTCACATTTGGCTATAGCCGTGACGACGCCGAGCGCAACTTCCTAGTCAAATATGTGGAAGATGGCATTTTGCCCGTCAATCCCTTCCAGACCATCGACCGTGATGGCGTCGGCCAGTTGATGAAGATCACCGTCGAAAAAGGCCGCTCTACCCGCACCGAGTTGGAGTGCGGCATCTGCGGTGAGCATGGCGGCGATCCCAACTCCATCGAGTGGTGTCACCTGATCGGGTTGAACTACGTGAGTTGTTCCCCCTTCCGTGTGCCGATTGCCCGTCTGGCCGCCGCCCACGCCGCCTTGACGCATAAGGCGTAGGGATTAATGACTCTACTGCAAAAACCCTTCACCGCCAAGAACGCGGAGAGCGCAGAGTTTTAAAAGTGCGAAACCGGCAAAAAAGAAGCCATTTTTCTGCGAAATCGTCAAAAAATCTCGGCGTTCTCTGCGCACTCTGCGGTGAAAATGTCTTTTTGCAGTGGAGTCATTAATGAAATTAAAAAAATGCCCCCCACTTTTTCGGAAGTGGGGGGCATTTTTTAATCTTCTAGCGCTGCGAGATACGGCATCAGCATAGCCGTTTTGGTTGTGTACGTCCCAACCGAGTGCCATGAAGACGGAGTTGATAAATTTCGTCTTCACCGCTGGCCGAGGACTTGCAACTATCTTGTATCGGATGGCGCTCGATGTTATCATCTGATTATGTAGTTGAAAAGAAATGCGCAAAAAACAGTCAACAAATTTGCGCGATATTAGCTTGATACGGAAAAACAATTATGCTAAAAAGTCTTTCCCGCGGCGAACGGGTCGCACTCTTCATCCTTTTTGGCGTACTGGCGGCCGCTGCCTGTGTGCTGATTGGCCTGTTGGTGTATGAATTCGGATATCGGCCCAGTGCGTCTCCGATGCCCGCTGATACACCCACACCCACCAGCACGCCGGATTCATCCGCAACTACACTCAGCGCTCCCGGCGCGCCTGACCTGGCCGCAGAGAGCGATTCTGGCATTTCCGATAGTGATAATATCACTCAGATCGGGTCGCCACGCTTCACGGGAACCTGCACGGAAGGCGATACGATTAGCCTCACCAGCAGTCTGAATGGTCTGGTATCTCCGGGCGTCGCGCTCTGCGCGGGTGGGCAATACGATATCACCCTGACGGGCGCACTGAGCGAAGGTGTGCATACAATCACCGCCAGCGCGGGTGATACCTCCGGAAACAGCAGCCCAGCTTCCCTGGGGTTGAACCTAACGATTGATACGATACCGCCCACGCCGCCGAGCGTCCCCGATCTGGCTCCCGGCAGTGACACCGGTGCTTCGGATAGCGACAATATCACCAGTGATATCACCCCACAATTTACCGGTTTGTGTTCACAAGGTGATACGATAACTATCGTTAGCTCTTTGCACGGTGATCTGCTGCCTGCGGTGCTCTGCGCGGTGAATAGCTATGATATTACCCTCACCAGTAACCTGGGTGAAGTGACGCACATGATCTCGGCCAAAGCGACGGATACGGCTGGGAATACAAGTATTTCCGCTGGCTTAAGCGTGACAGTGGAAACGATTGCGCCGTCCGCTCCCGGCACTCCCGATTTAGTTGATGCCAGCGATTCGGGCCTATCCAACAGCGACAATATCACCAACGATAGCACGCCGCAATTCAGCGGCCTGTGTACCTCGGGGGATGTGATTATTATTCATAGCTCATTGAATGGCGATTTAGCCCCCACGGGTGGCTGCGTCGATGGACGGTATGATATTACAGTGAGTAGTGTGCTGGGCGAGGGGATTCACGCCATCGAGGCCAGGGCTACCAACGCCGCGGGAAATTCACTCAACTCCCTGGGCCTGACTCTGACCGTGGACACGAGCGCCCCCCCGGCACCGGGCGCCCCCGATCTTGCCGCGGGCAGCGATACGGGCATTTCCAACAACGATAATATCACCAATGACACGACCCCCCAATTTGTGGGAAGCTGCATCACGGGCGATCGCATTGTATTAAACAGCCATGTCGGCGGCGTATTGCTGCCCTCCAATACAATCTGCTCGAATACTGGTTACGATATTGTCGTCAATGGCTTACTGAGCGAGGTGGTGCATAATATCACCGCCACAGCCATCGATATTGCCGGTAATAACAGCCCGGCTTCAGGTATTTTGGCCGTTACCGTCGATAGCCTGGCCCCTACCGCTCCCGGCGTGCCAGACCTGGCCGCGGGCAGCGATAATGGTGCTTCTAACAGCGACAATCTCACCAGCATCACAACGCCGCAATTCATGGGCGTTTGCGTCACCGGTGATTACCTTACCCTATCCAGCCATCTGGATGGACAGTTGAATCCCGTCAATATTCTTTGCTCCGGCGGCGTGTATGACATCACCCTCACCAGCACCCTAACCCAAAATGCGCATACGATCACGGCAAAGGCCAAAGACCTTGCCGGAAACTCTTCCCCGGCGTCTGCTGGGATAGGCGTGACGATTCAGGCCGCCGCACCACCTACCCCCGCTGCGCCAGGTGTGCCAGACCTGGCTGCGGGTAGCGATACGGGCACTTCCAACTCGGATAATATCACCAGTACGAAAACGCCGCGTTTTACCGGCGCATGTGTGACCGGCGACAAGATCAACCTAAGCAGCAACCTTATGGGGGCGCTGCAACCGGCCAATACCTTGTGTACCGCTGATAGCTATGATATTACGATCACGACCATTCTTAGCCAGGATCCGCATGCCATTACCGCCAAAGCCACAAACGCCGCAGGTTATACGAGTGTAGCTTCGGGTGGATTGAGCCTGACGATTGACTCGATTGCCCCTGCTGCACCGGGTACGCCTGATCTGACCGACGGCAGCGATACGGGCAGTTCCAATAGCGACAATATCACCAGTGTGACGAAGCCTCAGTTTACTGGCTCGTGTGAGAGTGGTGCAACGGTCACATTGAGCAGTTCTGTGAATGGAGTTCTGGCCCCGACGGGTGTGTGCACCAGCGGAGCGTTCAGCATTACCCTCACCAGCGCATTAAGCGAAGGGGCACATAATATCACCGCCACCCAGGTAGATGTCGCCGGGAACATAAGTGGCAGTTCTACGGCATTGGGGGTGAATATTGTCCTTCCGACTCTCTTTGTCAGCGTGGCGGGCAATTCTGGCACAGATGCCGTTACGACCACCGGTGGCACGCCCGCCGAAGGCCCGATTAATTGCCCATCCTCACGTTGCGATGTCGATTTTGTTCTCGATGACAGTGTGACCTTGAATATCAGCGTGGATGCGGCTTCCAGCTTTGCCGGTTGGAGCGGCGACTGTGCGGCTTTCGGTATCAATTTATCGGGTATCCTGGTGATGAGCGCCGATAGGAGTTGCACAGCCACCTTCGCCACTGCGACCGCCCCGGAGATCGATATCGAAGGCAATGCGGTTTCGATTCTCGATGGAGATACGTCGCCCGATGCCGCCGATCACACGGACTTCGGTACTGTCGGCGTGGGCAGTTCGCTCGATCGCACGTTTACCATCCAGAACTCGGGCGCAAACACGCTCACACTGACAGATTCCCCCAATTCTGTGGCAATCTCAGGTTCCGCTGATTTTTCCATTCAAACGCAACCCAGCAGCGGGAGCATCCCGGCCGGGGGAGCGGATCTGACTTTTGTGGTTCGTTGCATCCCTACCAGTTTTGGTGCGCGTTCGGCCACAATCTCGATCGCCAATAATGACCCCGACGAGAATCCCTATAATTTTGATATCGCCTGCACCGGCGCCGCACCAGAGATCGATGTACAGCGCCCTGTGGCGAATTCGATTCCCGACATGGGTATCCAGGATATTGGCAATCAGACTGTTGGAACGATCTATTTGCGCTATATCCTCGATAATTCTGCAGGCACCGGTCTGCTAACTATTAGCGCCGTGACAGCCGAAAACCTGAGCAACCTGAGTAATTTCGCCTTGATCTCATCAATGCTGATTGATGTACCCGCCACAGAGTCCGGTGAGTTGGATTTTTCGATTGATGTGGATGCGTTGGGTGCGTTCAGTTTTGATCTGAATATTGACAACAACGATAGCGATGAAAATCCATATGATCTTCAAATCATTGGGATGGGCGCATCTGTGCCAGAGATGGATATTCGCGGAAATGATCAAATCATCTTCAACGGTGATACCACGCCAGATCTCGCCGATCTCACCGACTTCGGCAATGTTGATGTGAATGGTGCCACCGTCACCCGCACGTTCACCATCCAGAATACCGGCACCGAAGATCTGGCGCTAACAGATACGCCGATTGTAACCATCGGCGGCGCGCACGCTGCTGAGTTCACTTTGACCGTGGATGCGATCACACCGGTTGTGTCAGGTGGCGAAACGACCTTTACGATTCGGTTTGACCCCAGTGATACCGATCTACGCCAGGCCACAATTAGCATTGCCAACAATGATGGGGACGAAAACCCCTATACATTCACCCTCCAGGGGATGGGTACGGGTGCTGCACCAGAGATGGATGTGCTTGGCGATGGGATTTCGATCCCCAGTGGGGATACGTCCCCCGATGTGAACGACTTCACCGATTTTGGTGATGTGGCTGTAGATGGGGGTTCGCTGACGGTGGTATTCACGATCCAAAATACGGGCAGTTTGAATCTAAATCTATCAGGCTCCCCGATCATTGTGATCAGCGGCGATCACGCGGCAGATTTCATTTTGAACAGTGATGCCATCACGCCTGTATCCAGTGCGGGGGGGACTACCACCTTCGAGCTTCGCTTCGACCCCAGCGCCAGTGGCCTGCGTGAAGCCACGATCAGCATCATCAATGATGATAACGACGAAAATCCCTACACATTCTCCATTCAAGGTACGGGCACAACGCCGTAAAAAACGCGTGTGGTGCGAAAAATAAGGCTGTGAGTTTCTTTCATCACAGCCTTATTTTTCAAGGGGGAGTAGGACGAAGAACGTGCTACCCGGGAGTTTACTTTCATCATACCCGGGGCTTTCAACCCACACTTTGCCACCGTGAGCCTGCACAATACCATGTACGATTGCCAGCCCCAAACCGGGGCCGCCGCCCTTAAACTTTGTCTTGCTGGAAGAGTGTAGATCGACATCGCCGGTCTGATAGAATTTTGTGAATATCAGGTCTTGATAGCGGTGGTCAATGCCAATGCCGGTATCTCGAATGGCGATTTCCGCGCCACCCTGGGGAGAACGTTTATCACCTTCGGGAAGATAGCGGCTTGAAATGGTGATGGTGCCCTCATCAGGGGTATATTTGATGGCATTGTTGAGCAGGTGGCGAAATACTTTGCTGAGCGCGTCGGCATCGCCGGGAACGGCAGGCAAAACAGAAATGCTCTTGTCGATGGTCAGGTGCTGCTTGCGGTCTTGAAGCACTTTTGAAAAACCCTTGCTCACCTGCTGAATCAAAGGTGCGATGAATACCGGTTGAGATTGCAGTGTTAACTCGCTCATGTCAATTTTGGCGACCTCGAGCATGCTTTCAACAATTTCGTGTAGGCGTTGAGCGCCATCGTAGATACCCCGCAAGAAAACGACATAATCTTGATTAGCCTGTAGTTCCGGGGCTTCAAGTAGCATCTGGCTGTATCCGCTTAGGATCGTTAGGGGTGTGCGGAGTTCATGCGATGCAATACTAATGAAATCAGATTTGGTGCGATCCAACCGCTGGAGTTTTTTGTGAGCGTCTTCCATGGCGGTGTAGGCGCGGCGAAACTCTTTGTTGACGCGCATCAAGCTTTCTACCAGGCGGGTATTTTGTAGTGCCACAGCGGTTTGATCGGCGAGTGTGTGTAAGAGTTCTATATCTTCGCTGAAATAGGATGCTCCCGAAGCCTTGGGGCCTAAGGCCAGCAACCCAACCCATTCATCTTTGGTGTGAATGGGGATATAGATATCCATCTCCATCTGGGTGAGCCATTCCCGGGTCGTATCGGTGAGGGTTCGGAAGCGTGGCAACATATCAATTTCGGCCTGAGAGAGCGCGCTGCGTTCCTGATTCCATGCATTGGCGAGCGGGCAGTTGCCTGGCAGTGTGCCACCGAAGGATGCCTTTTTCGATTTACGACTTTGTTGGATGCGGAATTGTTTTTGCCCGTTCGTACCGATCTCAAATTCAACTAGAAAGAGGATGCCGCGGTCAACATCGAGTACTTCTTGAACTAAATTGACAACGACGGCGGAAAGTAGTTCAAGATCCAAAATATTGCTGATATTCTGGCTGAATTCGCGCAAAATGGCTTTGATATCTTTTTCTTCGCCGAAGAAGATTCGATCCCCCCATTTTTGGATGCGCTGCAGAATCGGATTAATGACCAGGATTAAAGAAAGCGCCAATACCGCGGCTACAATACCTTGACCTACCCCTAGATTTTCGCGCAAGATAATTTCCACCGCGAGATAGGCACTCGCAAATATCATGAATTCCACCAACACCAACAACACCGAATTCACCATCCGGCGGAAGGATGTCCCTAAATGGGGCAACCGCGGGGTGAGTGCTACATAGGCAACCGCAAGAACGCCTGCCAGCATCACCAGTGTTCCAGCATCGTTGTGCAAGAATAAATAAATCGCGTTGCCGCTGATCAAGATCGCAACGGAAATCCCCCAGATGAATAAGCGATTACGCAGTGTTGGAAATTTATTTTGTTGGTAGTTCCTGATAATTTGGTAGGCTGCTGCCAGAACGAATACGCCCCAACCGCCGACCAGCATCCAGTAGATCAGTAATCTCAGTTCGCCCGTTTTCCCCAGGGCGTGCCACCAGCCATCTGTGGATGGAATAAATATAGCCGCCACGCAGCAGAGCAGAAACCAGGCCAGTCCGAGAACAGGCCAAATTTTACTGGAGCGCCGCGTAAGCGCTGTGCTCAGCGATTGAAGCGGAATTACCCCAAAAAAAATCGCATATACAGGCCAATTTGCCAGTATTAGTGTTGGGCGAAACTCGATGAGCGGCAGGTGTGCGTACACGGCCCCGGCGCTCATCAACAAGTACACCATCAATAAAACAATCAAGCTACGCCCATACTCATCACGCAAACCGCGTTTTCGCAGGCTGGCCACAATCAGGTTTAGATACAAAAAAGCGCTGATACTCTGGAAGACGAGCGTTAGATTGCATAGATGGATTCTAATTTCGATACGAAGTATGGAATGAAAATGGATGCTCAATCAGCGACAGATTAATCCCTTAAGATAAGCGCCTTCTGGAAAATTAAGCGCAATCGGATGATCGGGACTCTGGTGGAGTTGTTCCAGCACCCGGACGTGGAGCCTTGCATCCAAGGCGGCTCCCGCGACAACTTTCTGGAAAAATTCAGCACTGATGCCGCCCGAGCAGGAAAATGTAACCAGGGTGCCACCCGGTCGCAGCAGCTTGAAAGCCAGCAGATTGATGTCTTTATAGCCGCGAGCGGCCTGTTGCACCTGAGCGGAGGAAGGCGCGAACTTCGGCGGATCGAGCACGATCATATCGAAACTCTTTGCCTGGTCGCGGAATTTACGCAGCACATGAAAAACATCTCCCTCCAGCCAGGTGATATCTTCGGCGGGTAAATTGTTCAGGACTCGGTTTGCCTCGGCCAGCGTCAGCGCATCGCTGGATGTATCCACGGCGGTGACGTGAGTTGCGCCGCCAGCCAGCGCATTCAGGGCGAAGCCGCCGCTGTAGCTGAAACAATCGAGGATTTCTTTTCCGGCGGCCAACTGACGCACGCGCCTGCGGTTAGCGCGCTGATCGAGATAAAAGCCGGTTTTGTGCCCGCTATGTAGATCAACGTTGAATTTCAGGCCATTCTCTACGATTTCCAGTTGGGGAGGTTCATCCCCACGCACAGGCCCGACGCGCTCGGGTAAACCTTCGAGTTTGCGCACTTCAACATCGGAGCGTTCGTAGATGCGCACAGTGCCGGTGAGTTCGAGCAGCAAATCGGCCAGGGTTTCGCGCCAATACTCAGGCCCGGCGCTGAGAACTTGCATCACCAGGGTGTCGGCGTAGCGATCTACAATCAGGCCAGGAAGCTGGTCAGATTCGGCGTGGACGAGACGGATGGCTGACGAAGAGCGGGAGATGAAGGAAGTATCTTCCCGGTCGCCGGTTGCCGGTTGCTCGTTTGCACGCAGCGCCAGCGCTTCTTTGAGCCGCGCGCGCAAGAAGGTAGCACCTACTTCTTCGTCCGCATCCCACCCCCACACGCGGGCCTGAATCTGTGAATGGGGCGAGTAGGCGCCACGGGCCAAAAATCCCCCGCGGCTGTCGAGGATATCCACGGTTTCACCAAGTCCAGGTTCACCTCGCACACTAGCAATCGCGCCAGAAAAAATCCACGGGTGACGACGGATAAGGGCCTTTTCGCGGCCGGGTTTGAGGGTGATACTTTTCATTTTAGAATATTAGCCTTACGCAGGTGGGGCGCACTTTCTAAAGAAAGTGCGCCCCACTTTTTACGGCTGGTGTATTTTTGAACTAGATAATGCCGATTTCTTTACCAGCTTCGGCAATCACATCCATGGCATATTCAATGTCTTTTTCTTCGTGCGATGCGAGCACGGTGGCGCGCAGGCGAGCCAAACCCACGGGCACTGCTGGTGAGACAACTGGCAAGACGAAGAGATTGTTCTTTTGGGCGTGGCGAGTTATGGCGTAGGCGGTTTCGTCGGCACCGCACAGCACGGGCACGATGGCAGTTTCGGTGAGCATAGTATCAAAACCGCGCCCTTGAAGCCCGCCAATGAACTGCTGGGTGTTGACGTTGAGTTTTTCGATGCGCCAGGGTTCATCCAGAATAACCTTAAAGGCTTCTTTGGCTGCCGCGGCCTGGGCCGGGGGCAGTGCCGCCGAAAAAATATAGGCCCGGCTGGCGTGACGCAGATAAGTGATCAGGTCCTTTTTGCCCGCAACATAACCACCCACAGAGGGGATGGTTTTGCTGAGCGTCCCCATTTTGATATCGACGGAACCCCACATATTGAAATGCTCTTCGATACCGCGTCCGGTTTTTCCCAGAACGCCTACCGAATGGGCTTCATCCATCATCAACCAGGCATCGTATTTGCGGCACAGTTCGACCATTTTGGGCAAATCAATAATGTCGCCATCCATGCTGAAAACCGCGTCGGCGATGACCAATTTAGAGGCGCCAGCCGGGGTGCTTTCCAACATGTGTTCCAGGCTGACCATATCGTTATGCTTGAAACGACGGAATTTTGCGCCTGACATCAGGCAGCCATCGACCAGACTGGCATGGTTAAGTTTATCGGAAAAGACATAATCGCCGCGGCTGACCAGGGTTGAGACGACGGTCAGGTTGGTGACATAACCCGATGTATACGTTACCGCGGCTTCCGCATGCTTGAATTCGGAAATCGTATCTTCCAGCTCTCGGTGTAGATCAAGCGTACCGGCCAGCGTACGCACGCCGTGGGTGCCGGTGCCATAGCGGGCGACGGCATCCTGAGCGGCTTTGTTGATACGAGGATGTCCCACCAGACCTAGATAGCTGTACGAAGCGTACATGCCCATTTCACGGCCATTTACCACTACTTTAGATCCGCCGCGCAATTTGCTGACCGGCATTTTGTAGTAATACTCGTCGTTTTTCTGCATGCCACTAATGCGCTCAACCATCGCGGCAACGCGGCGGGCAACATTGTCGTTGCTTTTTGATAAATCCATAAGAAACTCCTGATAATTGCGAAATAAGAATTTGCGCAAATGCGATGGAAGCAAGTCGAAAATCGGGATTTATATGCGGTCTTACCCCACGCGCCCCTGTTTTCGAATTACTTTCATCGAGTGGTGCAAATCCAAACGAATACCTGACCCCAGAAAAGAATGGGATCTTTGAGAAAACCTCCGGCTAGTGTAGTCTAGAGTTGGTCAGTTGTCAATTAAGATTCGCCTGCCATCTGACGCAGCACATCTTCGCCGATCACGGTTACACTCAATTCTTGAGCTTTGGTCAATTTTGAGCCTGCATTTTCCCCGGCGACGAGATAATCGGTTTTATTGCTGATGGAGCCGGTGACTTTGCCTCCATGAGTTTGGATAAACCCCTTGATCTCTTGACGCGTGAATCCGGTGAGTGTGCCGGTGACTACGAAGGTGAGGCCGGTAAGAGAGCCGGACGACGGACGGCGGATGACGGATGCCAGTTGTTCTTGTGGCCATACACTTGCTTTGCGGAGTTTCTCCAAAACGGCACGATTGGCAGGGCGGGCGAACCAGTCGCAAATGGCTTCAGCAATATTGGGGCCAATGCCCTCGATGGTTTGTAACTCTTCGAAGGTGGACTGACTCAGCGCGTCCAGGGTGGGGTAGTGGACGGCTAAATCGCTGGCGACGACTTCGCCGACCCCGCGGATGCCCAGGGCGGTCAGCAGACGACTCAGGGGCTGGCTCCTGGAGCCAGAAATCGCTTCAAGCAAGTTGTCGACCTTTTTTTCGGCGAATCCCTCCAGCGTGAGCAATGATTCCCGCTCCAGGGTGTAGAGATCGGCCACATCGCCAATCACCCCCTCGGACACGAGTTGTCCCACAATTTTGATGCCCATACCCACTATATCCATGGCGCCGCGCGAGACGAAATGCTCCACGTTGCGGATGAGCTGCGCCGGACAGGCGGCGTTGACGCAATACCAGGCGACTTCGCCCTCGATGCGCTCTACGGGTTGCTCGCAAGCCGGGCAAGTTTCAGGCGGGACATAGGGCCATTCTTCGCCGGTGCGGGCGGCCTCCAGCGGGCCAATGACGTAGGGAATTACATCTCCGGCGCGCTTGATGCGCACGCGATCGCCGATGCGGATGTCTTTTTCAATAATGAAATCGAAGTTGTGCAGGGTGGCTTGTCTGACGACTACACCCCCGACTTCAACGGGATCGAGCATGGCGTAGGGGGTAAGTACGCCAGTGCGGCCAACGTTGACGCCAATATCGAGCAAGTGAGTGGTGACTTCTTGGGCGGGGAATTTGAAGGCCACCGCCCCGCGCGGATCTTTGCCGACGATGCCGAGATCGCTGGCGAGTTGGTGGTCGTTGATTTTGATGACCATACCGTCAATTTCGTAGTCGAGGGTGTCACGTTTTTCTTGCCATTTGGCGTGGACGGCAATGGCTGCTTCGATGTTCTGGCAATGGATGCTCTCGGGGACGGGAAAGCCCAGGGAGCGGAGATAGGCGATGGTGTCGGTTTGTGTTGAAGGTTTTGCCCTCACCCCTGACACCCCTCTCCCAGTGGGAGAGGGGCCGGGGGTGAGGGTATCTTCCCAGGC
>CALCSH010000085.1 GCA_937893815.1 uncultured Anaerolineae bacterium
CTGGCTATGCTGGCATTACCCAAGTCGATTTCAATTTTGAAAATGGCCACTTGAAGGCTGCCTTTGACCCCAATATCATCTCACAAGATCAGGTCATGCATCTGGTGCGAAAATCTGGGGAGGAAGCTTATTCGCGGGTGGCTCACTGTGCTGCCAAAGCCCAATATGGCGAAGAAGCCTGCTCACATTGCACCCTCGAGTTGAGTCAACGTTTGCAGACCCAGTTCCAAACGATCGCTGGTCTGCCCGAAGCGCGGATTGTAGGTAACGAAATTACGGCCACGTTAAACCAGACCCTGGTGATGAGCCACGAAACATCGGATGTCGAATTGACATTATCGATGCAAGAAAAAAAGCGCGTGCCTCCACGCGGCAAGTTCAGTACCGAACAGATCGAAATTATTTTCACCGTTCTAACAGCTGTCACAGGCATTGCAGGTTTTGTCGCTTCGCTGATGAGCGTACATGCGTTGGTGGTTGGTTTGCTGTATACCGCGGCTTATGCCTTCGGCGGCTATTTTGGTCTGCTCGAAAGCATCACTGCACTGAAAGCCAAAACCCTGAATGTGGATCTATTGATGATCCTGGCCTCAATTGGCGCCGCGATAATTGGGCAGCCTGCGGAAGGCGCTATATTGCTCTTTCTCTTCTCGCTCTCCAATACTTTGCAATCCTACGCCATGGACCGTAGCCGCAAGGCCATCGAAAAATTACTGGATTTGCGCCCTGCAACGGCTTTACGAAAACAGGGGGATACGCTAACAGAAGTATCCATTGATCGTTTGCGCCTGGGAGATGTAGTTGTGGTCCGACCTGGAGAGCGCTTTCCAATTGACGGCCAGGTGTTAGCAGGCGAATCACAAGTCGATCAATCGCCGATTACTGGCGAATCGATCCCTGTCAGGAAAACGCCCGGTGACGAGGTTTTTGCCGGTACCGTCAATGGCAGCGCCGCGCTCGAAATCCGCGTCAATCGTCTGGCGGAAGATACCACCCTGGCACGTATTGTCAAAATGGTAGAAGAAGCCCAAAGTACGAAGGCCAACACCCAGCGCATGCTGGATAACTTCGAAGAGGTGTATGCAATTTTCGTTCTCGGTGCTGCGACTTTATTGGTAATTATTCCCTACTTCATCATGGGGCAGGCATTTGATCCCGTTTTTTATCGCGCCATGACCTGGCTGGTTGTCGCATCGCCTTGTGCGCTGGTGATTTCCACCCCAGCCAGTTTCCTGTCGGCGATAGCCAACGCGGCGCGGCAGGGTGTACTTTTCAAGGGTGGCGCACATATGGAACGCGCTGCCGAGCTAAAGGTCGTTGCCTTTGATAAAACCGGGACACTAACCAACGGAACCCCCCAGTTGATGCACCTGAAAGCCGCCGAGGGTGTTGACGAAGGCACCTTTTTACAATGGGTTGCGGCTGTGGAATCGCGCTCGGAGCATCCGCTGGCGAATGCTATCGTCCAGGCTGCTCAGAAACGCGGCATCGAATTACCTTCCGCGGTGGATTTCCGTGCGCTGGTTGGGCAAGGCGTGGAGGGCAAAGTAGAAGGGAATAAAATCTGGATTGGCAACGAGAGGCTCTATGCAGAACGCGGGCTGACGGTGCCGCAGTACCTATTGGATGAGATGTGCTCGCTCGAAGACACCGGACAAACAGTTATGCTGGCCTATAATGCCACAGCAGCAACCTGGCTGGGGACCCTGGCCCTGGCGGATACGCTGCGCGAAGACGCCCTACAAATGGTCACCACACTCAAAAATATCGGCATCAAACATGTCGTCATGCTGACCGGCGATAATGCCCGCGTGGCCGCAGAAATAGCCGACCGCGCCGGGGTAGACGAATACCACGCGGGTTTACTGCCCCAGGATAAAGTCACCGCGCTTAAACGATTGCAAAACCAATATGGCCCTGTGGCGATGGTGGGCGATGGCGTAAACGATGCGCCCTCACTGGCTACCGCCGATGTGGGTATCGCGATGGGCGGCGCCGGCACAGATGTCGCCATTGAAACCGCTGATATTGTCCTCATGTCAGATGATTTGAGCAAAATCCCCTTCACCATCGAATTGGCGCGCCGTGCCAAACGCGTCGTCTGGCAAAACCTGACCTTTTCGCTGGCAGTCATTGTTTTGCTGGTTGCGGGTGCCTTCGGCATCCATATGCCCTTACCATTGGGTGTAGTTGGTCACGAAGGCAGTACAGTAATTGTGGTGATTAATGGTCTGCGTCTGCTAAAATATAAAGTATAAAAAATTTTGGCTCTTGTGTGATTGATGCACAGGCAATTCCCTTGTCAGGTCAAGGAGACTCCCCCAAAATGATCAAACCCGCTCCCATCCGCCCAATCGATTCCCCTACGGTTGTTGGGAAAATTTTCGGCACGCCAATTGTGGTAGTAGGAAAAACCTGGCTGCCAATAACCGAATTCATCGTCGTAGTGACTCAACCGCTTTTGCACAATTTTTCAGAGTTTCTTTCAGCCGTTCTCAAGGAACCATTTTTCAACAACTGATTCAGGTGGCATCCATGGAAACACAGCAACCTTCTCAACCTCCCCATTCCTATCTTTCTGTCCTGTTCAAATTTGCATGGGAAATCATCAGCGTCATCGTTCCAGCGCTGGTCATAGCTTTATTCATTAACGTATACGTCGCCGAAGCGGTCAGCATTGAAGCCGGTTCCAGCATGGAGCCAAATATGTACGTGGGCTATCATGTGATGACCGAGAAAATTTCCTACCACCTGCACCTGCCTCAACGCGGAGATATTGTCGTTGTGGATGTGCCCGGTGAAAAAGCCGCTCTCATCAAACGCGTGATCGGTTTGCCGGGAGAAACCATTGAAGTTCATGGCGGGCATACTTATACCAACGGAGAACGGATCAATGAGCCGTGGATCACCTATTTCGGCGGACCAGAATATCCTGCTACCCTGATCCCCAGCACACAACTATTCATCATGGGGGATAATCGCATGGTATCGCGCGATTCTCGGGCAATTGGGCCGGTTCCACTCGACACGGTTGAACGTCGAGCCTGGCTGGTATATTGGCCCTGGAGCGAGATTGAATTCATTCCCTGATGGCGGCTCCCCAGCCGCGGGGGCACATCCCACCAATCAGCTGCTTGATTCTGAATCCAAAATACTATAAAATGAAACTAAGTGACCTCAATCCTATACGAAAGAGGAATACAAAATGGAAACAGCGAACGACACAATTGGTCACATTGATACGATAAAGGTCGCCGCAAACTCTCGCACGTCTGCAGTGGCCGGCGCGATTGCCGGGGTATTTCGCGAACACCAGCACGCTGAAGTGCAGGCCATTGGAGCCAGCGCTGTCAACCAGGCCGTAAAAGCACTGGCCCTTGCCAGGAACTACCTCAGCGAAGATGGGCATGATATCGTTTGCGTCCCTTATTTCGTTGATGTCGAAATTGACGGCAAAGTTCGTACAGCGATCCGCTTTATCGTCGAACATCACTAGGCCATTTTTAGCAACGGCGTTTACCTAATCGTCGGTTACTGGGGGTTTAGGCGCGTTGAACGCGCCAACAGTTATATCCCAAATATCATCCCCGCTCAAACGAAAACTCCGTGCAAACAACTCGCACTTTTTTCTAAACCCTCATCCCTCAATTGCCGGTGAATTGGCGGCATGGTAGAATCAGACATCTCATATATTTCAACCCTTTGAGCATGCCTTTTCGTGAAAACGTGTGAGTTTTATCTTGCGCTGTGCAAATTGATGTGCTCGAATTACAGGGAAAGAAGGAAGAAAGATGGAAAAACAAGTAGGTACTTTTGCAGTAAAGAAAGGTTTGGCTCAAATGCTCAAAGGTGGGGTAATTATGGATGTTGTTACCCCAGAACACGCTCGCATTGCGGAAGAAGCAGGAGCGGTGGCAGTGATGGCGTTGGAACGTGTTCCCGCCGATATTCGCGCCTTCGGGGGCGTGGCTCGCATGAGCGACCCCGGACTGATTGATGAAATTATGCAGACAGTTTCTATTCCTGTCATGGCAAAAGTTCGCATTGGTCATTTCGTTGAAGCACAAATTCTAGAATCGCTAGGTGTGGATTATATTGACGAATCCGAGGTTTTGACACCTGCCGATGAAGAACACCATATCAATAAACACGACTTCAAGATTCCCTTTGTGTGTGGTTGCCGCAACCTGGGCGAAGCCCTGCGCCGAATTGGGGAAGGCGCAGCCATGATCCGCACCAAAGGCGAAGCCGGCACTGGCGATGTAGTTGAAGCTGTTCGTCACGCCCGCACTGTTCTGGGCGAAATTCGCCGTTTGCAGAATATGCTCGATGAAGAATTAATGAGCTATGCCAAGAATATTGGCGCACCCTATGAATTGGTAAAAGAAGTAAAGGAATTGGGGCGCCTGCCCGTGGTCAATTTTGCGGCTGGCGGCATTGCGACACCTGCCGATGCGGCCTTAATGATGCAACTCGGCGTAGATGGCGTTTTCGTAGGCTCAGGCATTTTCAAGTCGGGCGATCCTGCCCAGCGCGCCGCAGCTATCGTCAAAGCCACGACACACTTCAGAGATGCAGCTATCCTCGTCGAGGTCAGCCGCAATCTGGGTGAGCCGATGGTCGGACGCCAGATATCCGACATTCCTGAAGCAGATCTGATTGCCCAGCGCGGATGGTAGTATAACCAGTATTCAGTAGCCAGTGAACAGTAATCAGTTCGCTGGTTACTGTTCGCTTCACATTGAACACTGGGTCTCTGAGATTTCGCAAGGTAAAGCCCAGATTTGGGGGTGTGGCGGGTGTGAAACACCCGCCACACCCCCAAATCTGGGAACCTCCACGCAAAGTCTCAAAGAGCCTGAACACTTAAACATGAACATTGGTGTACTGGCCCTACAAGGCGATTTTGCCGAACATATCGTTATCCTGAAACGCATCGGCGTGGAAACACGCGAAGTGCGTTTGCCGCGGCATTTGGACGAACTAGATGGATTGATCATCCCCGGCGGCGAATCAACTACGATTGGCAAGCTGGCAATTGATTTTAATATTATGGAACCGCTGCGCACCTTCGGGCGCGAAAAGGCAATCTGGGGAACCTGCGCCGGGGCCATTTTTCTCTCCAAGGATGCCCGCCGCGAACAACCCTTACTGGAGTTGATGGACATCTCCGTTGAGCGCAATGCCTTTGGGCGTCAGGTCGATAGTTTTGAGATCGAGATTGATATTCCCGCACTCGCAACCATCTCAGAGAACCAAGCTCCTTATCATGCCATTTTCATCCGTGCCCCATTGATTGAATCTGTCTTTGCGGATGCGGAGGTGCTGGCTGCGCTGCCGGATGGCCGCATCGTCGCGGCTCGTCAGGGGCACTGGCTGGCAACAGCTTTCCACCCCGAACTTACCCCGGATGACCGCTTCCACCGTTACTTTATCGGGATGGCGGCAAAAAAATAAAATATGCTTCTGCGGCCCTTTAGTTGGCGTGATCTTCTGACCCTGCATCAATACCGCCGCCAGAGTGTTTATCTCGATAGCGCTCTTGCGGCTACCCACGGAACACTGCATCCGGCGGTGTTGCTGGGTGGCCTCACGTCGCTGGCCGGGATTCGAGCCTGGGTTTGTGAAAACGCAGACTCGCCCCCTCTGATAGGCATCAGCCATCACCCCGCTGGATTTCCCTCCGCCCGGATTGCATATCTAACCCCCGCAGAAGCGCTCGCTTCGCCCTGTACGCCAAAATTACTAGAGCAGCTCGCCAGACAATCGGGCGAAAATGGTGCTTTTCACGTTCTCGCCGAAATTAATGCGGGAGTACCGCTCTTCGAAAGCATGCGGCAAAGCGGCTTCACAGCCTATACGCGGCAGCGAATTTGGGTTGTCGAATCACTACCAACCGCAGAAGATGCACTCTCTGAGTGGCGCTTCGCTCAACCCGACAACCAGAATGCCATACAAGCATTAGGCCGCCAGATCATCCCCGAATATATTCTCAACGTGGAGCCTATTGCAGTAACACCCAATTTGGGGTTGATCAGTATTCAGGATGGAAAAGCCGGTGGCTACGCCGAAATTCGCTATGGCGGGCGCGGCATCTGGGTGAAGCCCATCATCCACCCAGATGCAGAAGATGCCGAACAAATGCTCATTCAATTATTGCACGCCATCCCCGAGCGCCGAATGCGCCCACTTCACGTGTGTATCCGCGCTTACCAGCCTCATCTCGAACCCGCTTTGGAGGCATTTGGCAGCACCCCGGGCAGCGAACAAACCCTGATGATCAAACATCTGGCCATTCATCTCAAAGTTCGTGAGACCTTCAAACGTCCCAGTTTTGATGCCCAGCCCGAAGCACCAACGCCAATGATCCATTCGAAACAGAACATAATTTCATTGGCCTTTACCCACAAAGGCAAGAAATCCGCAGCGAAAGTTCGGGTACCAAAAGCGACACCCAACAAGTGAGCAAATTCTCTGGGTCTCTGGGAATCCCCGTGGTAGTTATCCGCATTTGGGGGTGTGAAGCGGGCTTCGCCCGCTTCACACCCCCAAATGCGGGGTTTCTCACGGCAGTTCCCAAAGAGCCAATTCTCTATCCGCTACGCAGACTCTGACTGATTTATTGGGAAGCTCCCCTACGAGCATAAATTTCATGCAATCCAAAAATATTACGGATAATCTCGATGCGTTATTGGGCGTTCTCCCCCCGCACATCTCCCACGCTATTTTAAGCGCCGATGACAATAGCAATTTATTGGAAGTGGTACTGGACGTAGGGCGAAACCCAAGCGCGCGCTTTGTGAGCGGCGAAGTGGAGCTTTCCGAAAGCGAAGTTAGCCGCGCGGAGATTGATTACGTAGACGAGCGCATCAGCCATTTCGATGATGACAATCGCGCTGGGCTGGAACGCACACTGCATCGTATTTCAGCCATTCGCAACCGGCGCGGCGATATTGTTGGTCTTACCTGCCGCGTAGGTCGCGCCGTATACGGCACCACTGATCTGATCAAAGATTTAATCGACGACAACAAAAGCTTGCTGATTTTAGGCCGACCCGGCGTAGGGAAAACCACCATGCTGCGCGAAGCCGCCCGCATTCTGGCCGAGGCCAAGCGCGTGGTAATTGTGGATACATCCAATGAGATCGGCGGCGATGGCGATGTGCCGCACCCGGCTGTGGGACGCGCCCGCCGTATGCAGGTTGCTAAGCCTTCACTGCAACATGAAGTGATGATTGAAGCGGTGGAAAATCACAACCCCGAGGTGATCGTGATCGATGAGATCGGCCGCGAGTTGGAAGCCCTCGCCGCCCGTACCATAGCGGAACGCGGCGTGCAGTTGATCGGAACTGCCCACGGCAATGCACTTGAAAACCTGATGCTCAACCCGACGCTCTCCGACTTGATCGGCGGAATCGAATCGGTGACTCTTTCCGATGAGGAGGCCCGCCGCCGTGGCACGCAAAAAACTGTTCTGGAACGCCGCTCACCACCCACCTTTGATGTTCTCATCGAAATCCAAACCCGCGACCGATTGGCCGTTCATTTGGATGTCGCCAGCGCGGTGGACGCCCTACTACGCGGCTATGCGCAGGAACCAGAAATTCGCTCACGCGACGAAAACGGCGAGATTCGCATCCGTAGGGGCAGTCCTGGCATCAAGTTGCACCAAACCGCTGGGGGCATGAAACGTCGTTACGAAACGAATCACTGGGAAGAAGAACCCCCCGAAGAGGAAGATGAGTTCCCCGCGTTAGAATCGATCACCCACGAGCCGCGTCAGGAAATTCGCCTATACTCCTATGGCGTGGCTCGTAATCGTCTGCGTCAGGCAGCTCGTCAATTAAATGTCCCAATCCAAACCGAAACTGAGCTACAAGAAGCGCAGGCAGTTGTCACCTTGCGACATCATTTCCGCAAACGCAATCAGGCGATTGTCGATGCCGAAAATTTGGGCATTCCGATTTATGTGCTGCGCTCGGATACGCGCACGCAGTTGATGCGCTTTTTGAGCGGATTGTTTAACCTGTCGCCCGCGACTTCCTCGGTGAAACCCGACGATGAAGAAGCGCTGCTCCGCGCCCAACAAGCCATTCGGGGCGTACTCGATGGTGAGCGCTGGGTTGAGCTTGACCCGGCTTCATCGTATATTCGGCGATTGCAGCACCAGATGGCGCAACAGGCTAATTTAAATTCATACTCGCACGGCAAGGACCCCCACCGCCGAGTGCGTATTTATCGGGAATAAGTGTCAGGTTATCAAGTGTCATGTGCCATTCTGAAGAAAGCGCCTGACAAATAGGCACGCAAAACCATGTTTATAACCTTTGAAGGCCCGGAGGGCAGTGGAAAATCCACCCAAATTCCGGTGTTGGCCGATTTTTTGCGGCAGCGCGGCTATTCTGTGCTCACAACCCGCGAGCCGGGCGGCACCGAGATTGGCGAGCAGATTCGCGGCGTGATTCATGATCTAAAGAACACCGCCATGCATCCGCGTACAGAAACCTTGCTTTATCAGGCAGCACGGGCACAAATTGTGGAACAGGTGATTCGCCCACACCTGGCCGCGGGCGGGATTGTACTCTGCGATCGTTATGCCGATTCGACAATTGCCTACCAGGGTTATGGGCACCAGCAAAATCTAGATGAAGTTCGCCGTCTGGTGGGGTATGCCACCGAGGGGTTGAACCCTGATGTGACCCTGTTGTTGGATCTTGAAGTCGAAACGGGACTTGGCCGCAAGACGGATGGTGAATGGAATCGGCTGGATGCTTATGCTGTGGAATTTCACCAGCGCGTGCGCGGGGGATACCATCAACTAGCGCTCGAAGAACCACAACGTTGGGTAACCATTGATGCCAGCCAAACACCGGAGGCGGTAGCAGAGATTATTTGTAAAAATGTGATTGCTCGACTCTAACGCGAAGCCGCAAAGGAAAAAACCTGCGTCGTTGCCTCCTTGCGCCCTGGCGTTAGTCATGTATTTCAGGAGGATCACCATGCCTTTCAAAAAACAGTTTTTGATCATTGCCATACTTTCGTTGTTGCTTCCCATCATCAGCGCCTGCGGGTCGCAGAAAGATATACAAACCGATATAGAACTGGCTGTCGCCATTGCACTTACGCAAACTGCCATCGTTCTTGAGGCCCAACCCCCAACCGCACAACCTTCTCCAACGGTGGAACCTACCCCCGAAGAAGCGCTGCGGCCGATCAGTGATGAGGCCTGCAACGCGCTGACTGCCGCCGTCGGTCAAAATTTGGGCGTGACGGGTGAAATCAGCCAGGTTGCCTTTGAAGATGAAATTGTTAGCCACCTCAGCGGCACAGGCTGCGGAATTGAATTCAGCGTGAGCGGGGTGAATTTTGAGGACCCATCGAAAACGCTTCCCATCGTTGGTGAAGCTCTGAAGGCACAGGGCTGGCAAGAAGACCCCCTATATATGGCTATCGGACTTATGGGTGAAATTCGCGGCTATCGATCAGGTAATGGTCTTTGCCGGTTGTGGATTAATGGACATGCAACCGACAGCGATCTCTGCGCTGACCATGCCACCATCAATACCTGCTGGCCGACTTTGGCCCCAGAGCAGCGCATCATCAGTGTTGCATTGATCTGCGCCCAGGGCGATTTGCCTGAATTTATTCCGCAGGTGCTACAACCGCCCGATCCGGTACTAAAAACTGTAGAATTCGCCGCGGGAACCACTGCGGCACAACTCGTTGGCAAGCTGCTCCCTGGGGGTGTGGATCACTACGTGCTACGCGCCAATGTCGGGCAAAGCATTGTCCTGAGTGTATACCCCCCGGGTGTGGTTGCCATCGCTGTGGTCGGTACGAATGGCGAAGTGCTCAAATCGGATTTGGACAACAGCACAGAATGGAGCGGCACAATTCCCATCAGCCAGGAATATTTTATTAATGTAACTTCTGTGGTGAATATCGAAAGCGAGTATACGCTTGATGTCTCCATCCCACCCTTGGAGCCAATTGCCACCACCGGTGAAGTGGCTGGAGCGATTGGCTACCCGGATGCATCTATTCCACCGCTGCATATCGTGGCCTATAACCAGGATAGCGGTTTCTGGTATTACCTGGCAATGGGTGAAAACAATTTTTATTATTTTCTACCTGGCTTGCCCCCTGGTCAGTATCATATTGCCGCTTATGCAAAGGATGGTCTCAACGGATTCTATATAGCTGGTGGTGCGCCAGTGGTTGTAACTGTCACCGCCGATGAAACGACCGAAGGGATCGATCTGACACAATGGTTCGCTGCCGGTTCGGGGCCTTATCCTAATGATCCGGTAGGGTGGTAACAATAAAAAAGCGGCTTCAAAAAGCCGCTTTTTTATTGTTTGGACTTTCGCCGCGGGGCGATAAATCTGGTTGTTTAAAAATCATCCATACCGCCAAAACCGCCACCGCCATCGTCGGCCAGATCAGGCAAGGCCTGCTCGATTTCATCGGGGCTTTGGCCCTTCTCCAGGCGGTCAACGACCTCATCAAATTCAGGTGGCATCTCCTCACCAAGTTCGCTGCCCATTTTCCGCATCATGCGCCCCAGGGCACGCGGATCATCTTCCAGCCCTTCCAGCGCGGCGGGGTCGGCGAAATTTTCCATCCGGCGGTCATCCGATTTTGCGATCCGAATGCGCCCGATACGCCGCTGCACGTTTTCACTCTGGCAGCGCGGACAGGCGGACTTGTAGTTTTCGTAAGCGGCGTACGCTAAGAAAATTTCATAAGGGCGTTTACAATCCAAACAACGATATTGATACGTTGGCATATATGACCTCCTTGTTCTGAGTATCCGTATTATAATGCCAGCAATTCAAGATTGCTATGACAGAAAATACCGCCACCTTCAACATTTATAACCCCCAACCGCTAATGCTAGTCATCTCCGGGATTTCTGCCGCCGGGAAAGACAGCGTTGTGCGAAGCCTGGAGCGGCGCGGGCTGCCGATCCATTTTGTGGTCACAGCCACATCGCGTCCGCCGCGCCCTGGCGAAAAAGACGGCGTGGACTATTTTTTCGTTTCCCGCGCCAAATTCAAAGAAATGATCGCCAACGACGAGTTGATTGAATTTGCCAAAGTTTATCGTGACTACAAAGGTGTACCGAAAGCACAGGTGCGGCAGGCAATGGCAAGTGGTAAAGATGTCGTCATGCGTGTGGATGTACAAGGTGCAGAAACCATGCGGGCAAAATTTCCAGAAGCTGTGCTGGTTTTTCTAAACCCGGCCAGCGAAGAAGAATTCATTCAACGCCTGATTAATCGCGACACCGAAAGCCCGGATGAGTTAAAACTACGCATCGACACAGCATATCGCGAATTGCAAACCAGTTCCCTGTTTGATTATATTGTTATCAATGCCGATGATTGCCTGGATGAAGCCGTAGATACGATTATTGCGATTATTCATGCCGAACATCATCGTGTAGATCATCGAAAGGTGAGTCTGTGAACAACCAACATCCTGAAGATTATTCGTACTCCGACCCGGGCGATTCAGAATCAAATGTCTCGTGGGCTTCTCCCCATCAGCAGAAACCTGTGCCCCCACAAGTTTCCAAACCGCGTCCCCCGCTCCCTCTCGTCACCTACACCCTGATGGGTCTGGCGATTGCCGTCTATTTGCTGCAAATGCTCACCCAATCAGTTTTTGGCGTTGACGTCCCCGCACAATTGGGGATGAAAATCAATCAGTTGATTGCCCAGGGCGAGGTCTGGCGGCTGATTACCCCGGTATTGCTGCACGGTTCAATCATCCATATTGCTTTCAATATGTACGCGCTTTATCTTTTTGGCCCGCGCCTGGAGAGCAGTTTCGGCCGCTGGCGCTTTTTGGCGTTGTATTTGATTGGCGGCTTCGCGGGGAATGTTTTCTCGATGATGTTTACCGATGCGGCCTCGCTGGGATCATCAACGGCCATTTTTGGCTTATTGGGCGCCCAGGGGGTTTTTATTTATCACAACCGAAAAATATTTGGCGAGCAAGTCAGCAAAGCATCGCTAAGCCGCATCATTCAGGTGGCCGTAATCAACCTGATTATTGGCTTGTCCCCGGGCATAGATAACTGGGGGCATATTGGCGGGTTGTTAGGCGGCATAATCTTCACCTGGCTCGGCGGTCCGCTACTGGAAGTTCAGGGCATTCACCCTCATCACCATCTGGTAGACCGCCGCGAAACAGCCCAAATTATTCAGGCGGGCGTTGTCGCTGCAGGTTTTTTCCTACTATTGGCAATTGGGGCGGTGGTTCTTGTGAATCGATAATCGGATACGCATCCAATGGGCGATGAATAACCAAAAAAAGGGATGTGGCAGATAATTGCTGCCACATCTCTTTTTTTGGTTACTCAAATTTCGGAGAGCGTTTCTCTAGAAAAGCCCGTACACCCTCGCGGTGCTCAGCTCCATGTTGCGCTATAGATTGGATATGGGCTTCATAATCCAGCACGGACTCTAAATTCGATAAAACGGCACGATTGAAAGCGCGCTTTGTCAGCCCAATGGCCTGTTGTGGCCCACGCGCCAACTGAATTGCAAGTGCCATGCTTTGCGCCAACAGGGTTTCGACAGGTACCACATGATTAACCAGATTCCAACCCAGGGCTTGCTGTGCATCGAAAGGGGTATTCGTAAAAGCCAATTCGCTGGCAATTCCCAGCCCAACCACCGCAGGCAGCAATAGCGAAACGCCCGAATCCGGTGCCAGACCTATGCCCAAAAAGCCCACGGAGAACAGCGTCCCCTCGGCGGCAATCCGCAAATCGCAGGCCAGCGCAATTCCCAGAGCCGCACCAGCCACAGCCCCTTGCAATGCGGCCACAATCGGTTTTTCCATCGTGCGCAGTTGCATAATCAGCGGATTATAGGTCTGTTGCAAGTGCTTGCGGTATGAAACTTCGCTTTGGGCATGCTGCATTTCGCCCAGGTCTTGACCGGCGCTGAAGACAGATCCCGCCCCCTTGAGCAGCACACAGCGCACAGCCGCGTCTCGCTCCGCCGCGCGCAGTGCTTTCTGCAATGCCACATTCATTTCATGGTCAAATGCATTGGCTCGTTCCGGCCGGTTGAGCGTCAGTTGCAAAACCCCATCCTCGAACACTTGAATGATCACACTCGATTCCACCATATTTACTCCATACAGTTAAGTCGTAGATGGCACACATAAAAAAAGCCCGAAAAAAGGGGGATATTTCCGCGGGTCGCAAAAGCACTGTTATTGAGAGACCCGGCTTTTTAAAGGCCGGGTCTCTTGTATTCCATTCGCGCTGACATTTAAGATGTCTGCTCAGAACAAAGTGTCCTGCTGCCAATCTTCGTCATCATCCAACAGGTCATCGTCATCATCGTCTTCAAAATCGTCGTCATATTCGATACCGACTTCAAGACTATCGTCCGGGAAACGCAGCCATAACAGCAGCATATCGCCATCTTCGGTTTCCATAGTGCGAGCCGCCACAATCGGGACTTCATCAGGGAAACCTTCGGGGGTTTTGTATTCCAGGTAAATATTTTGCTGCTTGCGCCAAGCGCGTTCGCAGCGACCCACAAGTTCAGAACCGTTATATGTGCGCAAACGGGTGGTAACAACATCCGCCTGCAATGCGCCCTCCACCAGTCCATGCACCCAAACATCAGGTATAACCTCAAAAGTAGGCGTTGGGCCTTCAATTATGGTGATTTTATCTTCCATACTTCCTCTACCAACAGAGTGAATTTCGCAGTATCCGAAAAACACATCACTTTCAAAAATCCCTGCGCGGTTTCAACGTACGCAACGACTTTGGTCAACGAATATTTTGCGCGCAATCATACCATACCGCAGCCAAATATCGCAACCAACGATTC
>CALCSH010000086.1 GCA_937893815.1 uncultured Anaerolineae bacterium
AGGGCGAAGAACTGGAAGATAAACCCGATGGTGCCGCGGCGCATATCGGCGCGGCGGCTGCGATTAAGTTTACTAATATCTTTGTCATTGACGAAGACCTTGCCGCTGGTGGGCTGGTCGAGGCAGCCGATGAGTTGCAGCAAGGTGGTCTTGCCCGAACCGGATGGGCCGACCAATGCGGTAAATTCGCCGCTTTCAATGGACAGACTGACGCCACGCAGGGCCTGGGTTTCGACCTCGCCCATTTTATATACACGAGTGACATTTTCGATTTTTGCGACTTCCATGATGTGTACTCCTAGCAATTATTTCCCGCCGCGCAGCGCTTGGACGGGCTCCATTCGAGATGCCAGCATAGCCGGATACAACCCGGCCAGCAGGGTGATGATAAAGGAGATCACCGTCAGGGTGATGGTATCCTCGAGGGTGAGTTGTGCGTAGATCGTGTTGCCGATCAACATTCCGGTCAGACCCATATTGCCGATGTAGAACCCGTTTTGGGTGAAATAGGTCACAACTAGCAGGCCAAAGATCAACCCCATGATGACGCCGCCAACTGCCAGCAATGTGGATTGAAGCAAAAACATGCTCATGATCTGACGGCTTTTCATCCCGATGGCGGCCAAAATGCCGATTTCGCGGGTGCGCTCGAAGACCGACATAATTAGCGTGTTGATAATTACTGTGGCGGTGATGCCCAGCACGATCAGATACATAAAGTAGATATAACTGTTGGCCATGGCCTCGGTCTGGAGGATCAGCTCATTCATCTGAGTCCAGGTGCGGATTTGATTATTGGTGCCTTGCAGCGCGGCGGCGACCGCGTCAGCATCATCTTTGTTGTGCAGCAGCACGAAGATGAAGCTGGTATGTTTTTCAGTCTGAGTGATGGTTTGTGCTTTAGCGATCGGCATGAAAACGGTCAGGCTGTCGAAGCCAAAGGTTTGGGTGGAGTAAATCCCGCGGATGGTGAAGGCTTGTTCGTCCACATCTCCGCCGGAAGTGTTGACGGACAGGTTAATGGAATCGCCAACCTGAAGCGCCATCTTTTCCGCCAGCGGTTCACCGATTAGCACGCCCTGACGATCATCGGGAGTCAGGAATTCGCCTTCGAGCATCCCAACGCGGTAAGGATCGTTGGCCTCGGAGAGGGGATCAATCCCAAAGATGCGCACCCCCGCCGATTCTTCGCGCACGGCCACAATTCCACTGGCATACAGGCGCGGGGTGGCAAGTTTGACGGCATCCAGGCTTTCGATTTGAGCTACAATTTGCTCCGGGTCAACGACCAGGTCTTCCCACTTTAAGCTAGCTTTGCTTTCTTCATAGGTGGCTGCCCGCACCTGAATATGACCGCTTTGCAACCGGATGGTGGAATCCATAGCGCTGTTCATTTCACCATTAAAGAAGGATGCTACCAGCAGCAACAAAGCCAGGCCGATTGCCAGCGCCAGGGCAGAAAAGAAGGAACGACGGCGGTTGCGGCCAAGATCACGGATTGCGATTTTAAGGATTTGATACATGTCTGGTCTCCTACACGAAGTGCAGCGCATCGGCTGGCTCGCGGTTTGCGGCCTCACGCGCCGGGATGATGGCGGCCAGGGCGGCGATGATGGCAGTGGTCAGGGCGCGCGCCACGATTTTCTCAGTGCCCCAACTCGGATAGACCCGCCCGGTGATGAGCGCCATATAGCTGGTGAGATTGGAGTAACTGGCAAAGTCCATGCCGACCTGCTTGAAGATGCCATTGAAGATCAGGCCGAGGAGTACCCCTGCAGCCGCGCCGACCAGACCGATCATTGTGCCTTCGAGGATGAACAAGGCTGAAATCTGCGAAGGGCGCAGCCCCAAAGCGCCCAAAAGCCCGATCTCGCGGGTGCGCTCATAAACCGCCATCAACAGCAGGTTCAGAATCCCGATTCCGGCAATCAACAGGATCACCACGCTGAAGATATTCATCACCCCGCTTTTGGTTTCAATCGCACTCTTGAGTTCGGGGAAATTGGTCTCAAACGATTCAATCTCATAGCCCGGCAAAATTGGCTGAAGGGCGGCGATAACTTCGTTTTCCTGACCGATCTGTTGGAGTGTGATGGCGACCTCGGTCACCTGGCCGCTCAACCCGTACAGGTCTTGGGCCTCGCCGAGGGCCATATAAACGGTGCGCTTTTCAATATCGACCATGCCCAAATCGAAGATGCCGATCACGGTCATGGTACGGCGGCGCATCTGCTCGTGGGACGCTTTCCCGCTCAGGGTGATACGGTCGCCGACCTGCACGGCCATTGCATCGGCCAGACCCTTGCCAATGAAGATCGCGTCCAGATCATCGCCCGCCAGATAGCGTCCGGCGACGACATATTGGGCGGCCAGATTGACATCCGCTTCTTTTTCTGGCTCGATGCCGACAATGCTGATGGCAAAAGCGCCCTCGCTGCTACTGATCAGCCCACCGGTGTTGATGCGCCGGGTTGCAGCCACCACGCGCGGGTCGGCGGAGGCGGCATCCACTACAGCCTGATCGTTGGGCACGGGCAGCAGGGGATTCTGATTGGCTTTGAGGCGAAATCCTTCAGCATGAACCTGAATATTGCCGCCCAAAACCTTGATGGCGTTGCCATAAATGGCCTGATCAAAGCCCACAATCAGGCCATCGTAGATCATCATCAGCGCCAGCCCAAACCCCATGGCGGCGACGATAATGAGGGTACGACGGCGATGACGCCAGACATTGCGCCAGGCCAGACGTAGATATAGTTTCATAGATGTTCTCCTTGATATGTCACAATGTATTACGTAGCTTATTCCTCGACCTTAATCCATTCTTGCAGAATTTGCGGATCGAAGATATGGATCGAATGGCTGGCCGCACCCAGCACGCGCTCAATGGCATCGTTGTAGGCTGTGCTGATGGCGGCCATGTATTCCAGGTCGCTATGCTGGGGTTGGTCTTTCAACATCAGTCGGGCGATCGATTCGCCCATGCCTTGCAGCAGACATAGAATAACTTCCCCAGCCTGTTCGGGATGGGCCGGGGCCAGCGTGCCTTCCTGTATGCCCTGACGGATCACTTCGACTAGCAGGGGCGTGATTTGCTCAATCGAGGCGGTTTGAATTTTCTGGCGCGTGATAGTGTTATCGTCCGCGTACCAGACGCGTAGCAGTGCCATCAGATAGGTTTTCTGGGCCGATTTCCAACTGGCAACGCTGTCAAAATAGCGATGCAGCTTCTCGATGGCCGTTAATTGTAGGTCGCTCAGGATCGGAGTCAGAAAACGAATGGCTTCTTCGAGCAGACGTTCAATCAGCGCTTCGAGCAGGGTGTGCTTTGAGCGGAAATAGTGATAAAAGGCGCCCTTCGAGATCTGCAATTCATGCAGTAGATCCTGAATGGTAATTTGCTCATAGCCTTTCGTATAGACCAGGCGCTGCATAGCATCCAAAATTTCATTTCGCCGGGCGGCGTAATCTTCTTCGTTTATGATGCGTGCCAAGGGCGTTCTCCTGTAATAAAAAACCGACTGCCGGTCTATTTATAAGACATTAGTATACTTGAGGTAAATTGGGTTGTCAAATGGATTCGCTTGATCTACCGGGCATTCCTAAAGTCGCGTTTAGTTGGATATTTACCGCAGAGCATGCAGAGGTCGCGGAGTTTTTAAAAGGGTTTCTCTGTGTTTGCCTGTGCCCTTTCGGGTACAGCGCTCTCAGCGGTAAAATTGCTTTTTCATTTCGACTTCAAGAAAGCTGTGCTCGAAGTTTAAATTTGCTATAATCACTCAGAAAACCGCGCCCAACAATATTGGAGGACAACATGGACACATTTGCGTTTATTCTTCTGGCCGCGATTGGGGGTATTGCGGTCACTTTGCAAGGCCAGTTCATGGGGATTATGGATCAGGCGATGGGCACGCGGGCTAGTGTTCTGATCACCTATGCCAGCGGTGGCGCGCTGGTGCTTGTTTATACCTTGCTGCGCGGGGTAGATCTGACGGGATGGCGCGGGGTGCCCTGGTATGCCTTTGGCGCGGGCGTATTTGGGCTGGTGATCGTTGCTACAATTGGGTACGTTATCCCTCGATTGGGGGTCGCCAACGGATTTACCCTGATTGTGGCCTCGCAGTTCTTTATCGCCGCCCTGATTGACCATTTCGGTTGGTTTCAGGCTGTTCAGCGGCCAATGGATTTGACGCGCCTGCTCGGATTTGGTGTGATGCTGATCGGCGTCTGGTTGGTGACGAAATGAAACCAGGCTGCTGGCTGACTCTCTTCGGGCTGCTTCTGATTGCCCAGGGGTGTGCTGCGCTTCCAACGAAAGAAATCCCCTCCACGCTGGATATCGCTTCCCAAGTTGAGTCTACCCTGACGGCGATTGCCGTTGAAATCCCGCCGTCGCCAACCCCTGCTACTTCGCAATGGCAGACCCAGAAAATCGATCTATTCGGTTTTACACTCGATCTACCGCAAAACTGGACGATCACCGAAACCAACCGCCGCCCGGAATCTACGGATGATCCCATGTTCCCAATAATGGGTCACGACTGTGCCGATTATGAGATTGCTAACCCGGATGGCAGCGAGCGCCTTTATATAAATCCGATCTGCGGCTATGCTGATGGCTCCGGCGATGCTTGCCCGCTGGATACTGTGCTGCTAGAAACGCGCGGCGAAACTGGCGTGCTTGTGCGTTATGTTGAAGAGTCGTCAGGGCGTTATATTTTTTCGGAAGCGCGTTTTGCCACCCTTTTGGATCGTTCTGGCGAAATTAAGCAGATGTTGTGTTTCCGTCCCCCGGTGATGGTTTTTGAGATTCCGAACTTTACCCAATTCGTGCAAGTTGAATATCAGTTCAGCGGCGCGCCTGAGAATCGGGAGGTTGCGCTGGCTATAGTGGACCGCATCGTTACATCGCTCGAATTGCGCTGAACAGTGCAATCAGGCCGTAGATCAGCAGGAGCACTCCAGCGGCGCGGTTGATCCAGAGCAAGGTTGTAGGGGTGACTCGTTCTCGCAGCAGGCTGATCCCGCCGCTGAGTGTAAGCCACCAGGTCGCCGAGCCGAGAAAAACCCCGGCCACCAGCAACGCCGCCGATGCGTAACTCTCGGCGCTCAACCCGATGGCGGCGAAGATGGCGATAAACGAGAGTATCGTGACTGGGTTGGTCAGCGTCAAGACAAAAGTTGAGAGATACGCGCCCCACAGCGATTGATTTTCTGCATCCGTAGCCGCGTTTTCGGCAGGTTGAGCACGAAAAGTGTTCCAGGCCAAATAGCATAAATACAGGCCGCCCATCAGCGCCAGCCATTTTTGCTGCTCAACCAGCAACCCGGAGATGAATGTCAGGCCGAAGCCCGCTACCAGGCCGTAGAATCCGTCGGCGGTAGCTGCACCCAACCCCGAGATGAGTCCGTGCAGCCGCCCCTCGGCCAGAGTCCGCCGGATGCAGAGTACCCCAATCGGGCCAACCGGCGCAGCAATTGAGAATCCCAGGAGCAAACCTTTGAAGAATAAATTGAGTTCCATATTTGTCGAATTGTACCCTTTTTTCAACCTTCGAGGCGATGAATCATGTCGACAGTAGCTGAATTGATGGAAATGTTGAAAGCCAAAGCGGACGCGGCTCAATTGGAGGGGATGGCGCGCTTTGGAATTGAGACGGAGCAGCGTTGGGGGGTCAAAGTGCCGGAGATGCGCAAGATTGCCAAAGCGGTTGGTCGGGATCACGCACTGGCGTTGGAATTGTGGGAGACAGGCGTTCTGGAAGCGAGGATTGTGGCTGGAATGATTGGCGAGCCAGAAAAACTCACCGATGCGGAGATGGAGGCCTGGGTGGTTGGGATCAATTCGTGGGATGTGTGCGACCAATTGTGTATGAACCTGTTCGAGAAATCGCCAATTGTGCGGAGAAAAATAGTCGAATGGGCTGAACGCGAAGAAGAATTTGTCAAACGTACAGCCTTTGCATTAATCGCTTGTCTGGCCTGGCATGACAAAAAGGCCACGGATGAATCGTTTGAGCCGTTCTTCCCGCTGATGGTACGTGAAGCCACCGATGGGCGTAACTTTGTCAAGAAAGCGGTCAATTGGGCATTGCGCAATATTGGCAAGCGCAATCTGAATCTCAATCGATTAGCACTGGCCTGTGCGCGAGAAATTCAGCAGATCGATGATAAGACCGCCCGTTGGATTGCCGCCGATGCCATTCGGGAACTGGAAAACGAGAAGATTCAGGCGCGCCTGGCTGCGAAAGTGGCTTAACGAAAACTGCGTAGAAAAGCTTTTCTACGCAGTTTTCGTTTTTGTGGAGATGGCGGGAATCGAACCCGCGTCCGAAAGATTAAACCCGCGAACATCTACGAGCGTAGTCACGTGTTTATGATCGTTGAGTGGCCTACAGGTGACCAAAGATCCAACTCAACCAGCCACTGGAACCCGAAAGCTCCGCTTAGGCGCACTTAGGGGCATCGTGCGCGGCACTCTGGCATTGTGTCGTCCATCCAACCCCCGACCAGAGAGCGGAAGAAGGTGGACGCGACCCACGCGGGGTCGTTTTGCGCTCAGGCGCTCACTGCTTTAGGCAGCGAGAGGAAGAGCAGCATAGTCAGTGCGATTGGCACTTAAGGGTTTTGCGCTGATTTCTCGAGGTCGGCGCCTCTCGGCTCGCAGTCCGGGATCAGCCTCCTCCGTCGAAGCCTGTCATCCCCGGGGGATGCAATTATAGCATAGAATGGGTGTATTTTGTCACAGTTACGGCTGGATTCCCAGAGACCCTTACGGCTGTTTTTGATTCTGGATGACATGATATACTTCAAATATTACTACTCAGCTTCGAACGGAAAGATGCCGAAAAAAGGGTGTGCGTGGGGGGCTGCGTGCTCCGCACATACCCCTTTTTTCGGAATTTTCTTTGTTAAGCGTTAGCCTTGGCCTTGGCAATTACCTTCATTAGTATGAAGAGCAACTTTTTTGTTGGGATGGTGTTATGTTAGGTAACTCCACAACTACAGCGAAAATACCTGAGCTTACTACGTATGCAGAATTCAGTGACGATCAGGTAGTGGAGCACGCTTCAAGCGGCGACCTTCAGGCGTTTGGCGAGTTATACGATCGATATGTAGAACGCATTTATAACTATATTTATTTTCGTACAGGTAATACTTTTGATGCCGAAGATTTGACGGAGCGTGTGTTTTTTCGGGCAATCCGCCACATTGAGAAGTATGAAAATCGCGGTTTGCCAATTGCGGCCTGGTTGTACCGGATTGCACATAATCTGGTTGCGAATTGGTATCGCGATAACAGCCGCCGACAGGAAATTCCGCTGGAAACCTTTGAGTATTCGCTCCCTTTTCTGGGAGATTTGCCCGAAACGGCGATGCTCAAAACTGAAGAAAAAGATGATTTATTGCATGTGATTCGTCAGTTGCCTGAAGAACGCCAACAATTACTGATTTTGAAATTTGTGGAGCAACTCACAAATGCAGAAATTGGTCAAATTATGGGACGTACAGAAGGCGCTATCAAGAGCCTCTATCATCGCACATTGCTGGCTTTGCGACAGGAGTATGACATTGTTGGTGAAGAATGATGTGTAGTGAATGCGGAAGCGATGGTTTCGTTTTGATGGATACAATCGAGGGATTTGGCAGAACGAGTGCACTACATAAAAGAAAGTTTTGTGTTTGGTGCATGGGCAATTCCTGAGGATAATCAAATGTTGCGAATCGTATTAGATACCGCGGGCGATATCCCACAAGAATGGATTGATGAATATGATGTTCGAATGATCCCCATCAATATCCATTTTGGGGAGCAGACGTTTTATCAGGGTATTGATCTGGACAATGAAGGTTTTTATCGCCTGGTGGATGAAACTGGGACCATTCCGAAAACAAGTCAGCCTACCCCTCAGCAGTTTGTGACATTTTATCGTCAAATTGCTGATCCTGGGGATGTAGTGCTATCGATTCATGTGACCGGGAAACTCTCTGGCACAATGGCATCTGCCGAAATGGCGGCGCGTGAACTGGAAGGCGAGTTGCATATTATTCCATTTGACTCGGCAGCAGGATCGGCTGCACAAGGTTATATGGCAAAAGAAGCCCGGCTTCTGGAACGCGCAGGCGCTTCGGTAGAGAAAATTCTTGAGCGGCTTCAACAGATTCGCGCGAATTTGCAAGTCATTCTGACACTGGATACGCTTGAATATGCCCACATGAGCGGGCGCGTCAAAGCCCTTCAGGCCGCGATCGCTTCGGTTCTGAATGTTAAGCCAATTGTCTTGTTGGAAGCCGGTGTACTGGATATGTTTGATAAAGTGCGCACTCGCGGCAAAGCTTTGGAGCATGTACTAATGCTGGTTAAAGAACGCATAGGCGACCAGCGGGCGAATGTGGCCGTAGTACATGCCCGAGACCCGCAAGCCGGGGCAACATTGCTCCAGCGGGTGCAGGAAGTTCTTCACTGTGAGGCATTGATTCTCACAGAGTTGTCTATTGGAATTGCAGCAAATTTGGGGCCGGGGACTGTGGGCATTATTGCCTACCCCGTCGAATAGGAAGAGTTGAAATGGATATTTTTAAGCGAAAAAAGAAAACGATTGAATTGACGGCTATCGAAGCGCATTTGGCAGCCTCGCTCCAACCGGTTGTGCCACGCCAGGCTTTTGTGAGTAACTTGCGCGAACGATTGATGGTGCAGGCAGCCAGCGCGACAAGCCCAGAGTTAGTTATCCGCGATGAGCAGCGCAACGTACCCCGCGGCTGGCTTCTTGCCGGGGGCGTATTTGGCAGTCTGGTAATGCTGGTTGTGAGCATTCGTGGATTGATTTCGATGATTGAAATGATGGGGTCGTTGTTGAAGCGATTTGGCGAAGGAAAACAAGCCCCAGCTTCACAACTCGCCCACTAAAGAATTATGCTGCTTGTTAGGAGCGTGTATTGGCAAGAGGATTAGTCCCCTTGTTGGGCTTGATTTTGCATACTCTTACTTGATGAACTGAGATTATTCCAACTAAAAAGAGTGGCAGTTTGCGCTGCCACTCTTTTTAGTTGGAGTCGCTACGTTTTCCCGGACTGATATAGCGTATTTTTTTATAGGGCTTGATCTGTTCTCCGATATTATCTTTGAGTACGTGCCCAGATTCATGCATCAGTGTGTCGTGGTTGAAATCGTTGAGTTTGGTCATGCTGGCGAGGCAAGGGAAATGATGGTGCAGCAACCCCGCTTTTTCTTCAGCGTCGTCGACCGATATGCCGATCAGGTTGGCGGCAACATGCCGGGCGCAGCCACAAACAGCATCGCGCTTGACCTCGACGGCAGAAATTGTTCGGGTTTCAGGATCCACTTCAACCTGGAACGTCGGTTTACCAAAATAGTGCGCAAAGGCCGCGATATTTGCATCCTCATATTGCACACGGTCACGCCGGGTGATTCCATAATCGGTTTCGGTGAGTGAGCACAGAGGTTTTGGCGTTACACAAGTTACACCAATCCGCTCCAACCAGCCAATCAGTTGGCGACCCAGTCCACGCGGCAGCCAGGTTTCATCATCCACGGCAACCAGTACTGAGCGCGCACCGGTCATTTGGGCGATGTCTGGCAATAGCTCTGCCATCCCCCGATGCTCGGCAAAGGAGAGAATTAGATCGCAGGGCGGCAGGCTTTCGGGGAGATGGTCTTCGGGATAATCGATAACGGGTGGAAATAGTTTTGGGGCTTCCCAGATTTCGATTTGCCAGCTTTTGGGTGCGTGCTGTTGAAGATTGGCGACGTGCCGATGGCCGTATTCACCGTTAATAATGGTCAGGATGCGCATAGAAACTTCTCACTTTTGTATTTGGATTGGGGGGTATTGTAACCGATATTGAAGGAAAACAGGCCAAGACGCGACCAACCCCTGGGGTGAGTGCAGAAATGCAGCTGTGTTGATACTCCAGGGGTTGGGTTGGTTCTCAGGGAACGATGCTCCTATGGACTCCAGTCCGGGTAGTTGTCGTAGAACTCATCGTCGGTGAGTTGTGTCAGGCCGGTGCCATCGGCGTTGACTATCCACAAATCCCAGTTGCCGCTGCGATTGGAGGCAAAGACAACTTTTTCACCATTGGGGGAGAAAGAAGGTGCGGTATCGGTGAATTCATCGGAAGTCAGTCGTACAACACTACCGACATCGCCATCTTTTGCGATGGTATATAACTCGGTGGCTGGGCCACTTCCATAGACGAAGACAATTTGCTCACCATCGGGCGACCAGGCAGCACCGCTGACTGGAGAGTTGCTGTCCGTAAGTTGCGTGATGTCGCTGCCATCCGGATTCATGACGAATATTTCCATACTCTCGGCACTATTTGAAATATAGAGAATCCTACTGCCATCCGGCGACCAGCGCGGAGCGTAGTCAATATTTTCGGGAGCGTCCAGCAATTCGACGAGATTTCCTCCAATAGAGTCGATCACGTAAATATCGGGTGTGTCCTCGGGTTCATTTTGATGGTCGGACTGGAAAACGATCTGGCTGCCATCCGGCGACCAATCTGCGTTGTTGCTGCGGAAATCCGTCAACTGGGTGAGGCTGCTGCCATCCGCAAAGATCGTATACAGATTCCAGACCTGTGCTTGGGCGAATACAATCTGATTGCCATCGGGCGACCAGCTTGGCAATATTGCGACATCGATGCCGGTATTGATGGGGGTGATTTCGGCAGTTTCCGGATCAATCAGAAAGAGATCAAGTTTGTTGGGATCATCTCCCCGGTTCGATGAGAACACAATCCGCGGCGGGCCGTCATAGGCGGTTATGGTGGGTGTTGGTTCTTCTGTTGGGATTGGGGTTTCAGTGGGGATTGGCGTTTCGGTGGGTGGTACGGAGGTTTCAGTCGGAGGGGGATGGGTTGCGGTAGGGGCTTCGGTGGGCGGTACTTTCGTTGGGGTTGGCGGTGGTTCAGTGGGCGTTGCGCAGGCAGCTACCAACACACTGAAAATCAACACTATGACAAATGAGCGAAATTTCATTGATCTCTCCTTTTTATGATCTCAAATCTGGATAAAAAAAGCTGCCAGATACCCTGGCAGCCAGTCGGCAGAAATGAAGAGATGCAGCAGGGGAATTCGTTCAATGAGTTATGCTGCGAACGATATTATTATAGATACAAGAAACGGCTTTGTCTATCCCTATTCTCTGGTGCTAATGCGGGCAGCCTCGAGCGCCGCTTCGATTTGGGGAAAGTGACTGCGTGTGTGGAGCGCAAAACCGTGCTCATTTACATTTTGAACGAGTTGCAGTAGACGGCGCTTATCAGCCATAAAAGATTCAGGGAGTGCCGCAACGGTGGCAACTGTGATGACTTCGCAAAGCTTGATTTCGGCGATTAATGCCTCCAGTGTGTAGGCGTCGGCCATCGCAGCCAATTGACCGAGATCATTATAGAAGCCTCCCGTGTGCTGATTGTCCAGAAAACATGAAATTGCAATATGCAACCAACGTTCGGTGTAGATCAGATGGGCCAATGTTTCTTTGGCACTCCATTCATCTGGTTCTGGTCGAGCATCGGCCTGCTCTTCGCTGACGCCCTCAAAAATGGCATCCAGTTCGGCATCAATAGCTTTATACACTTTGGTTGCTTCTTCAGCCAGAATTTGCGCTGTCGCAGGCAATGCAGGAGCTTGCCGCCCGGTGAGAGTCATTGGCATGTTGAGCTTTTCGCTACCGCGGTAGAGTACAACTTCAACCACATCTCCAGCTATTTTGCCGCGAATAGCTTTTTCGAAATCTTGAAAGGTTTTTAATTCGCGTTCATTGATACTAAAAATTACATCATCACTTTTTAGCCCGGCGACATCGGCACCCATGCCGGGTAATACTCCTGAGATGCGCACACCGCTATCGATACTCAGCCCCAATTCTTGTTTCATTTTTTCATCAACCAGACCCACAGGGAAAACTCCCAACATGGGTTGGTCGTAGATGCGTTTGTCGAGACCAGTTTCGAGGACTGATTTTAAGTTTTCCAACGCCAGTCGCCACCCTGCGCTAATTTTCTGGCGGGTAGTGTCTTCCCGAGGTTCATCCAGAAAATCGGCAGTGTGTCTGATCTGAACATGCGTAATGCCATCTTCTTCTTTTAGCAAAAAGCGCACTTTTGAAGGCTCCGGTTCGTCCATACCCAACCATGAGAGTGTAATTTGTTTATTCTGTTGGCATTTTTTTACGGTGCCAACTGCGTAGTACCCAGCGCTCCACCAGGCATAGAATCGCCCGCCTTGTACTGCATCGATTTCGGCGAAATCAGCAAACCAGCTTTGCAGCGAAGCAGAACTGCTCAATGCCTGGTAAACCTGTGCAACTGGCGCTTGAATCGTTAGATGAAATTTGAGAGATGGAGTATCGGTCATGAGTTTGCTCCTTTGCGTGGATCGTATGATTAGTTTACTGCGAATCAACGGACCAGGTTCAAGCTGGCGCACCAGAAATGGGCATCAGCTCGCGCCGAGGAGATACGCGATCAACTCGCGCGCATCGGCAATCAGGTCAATTTGTGCCGGGAGTTGGTGAGTTTCACTAACGCGCAAAACCAAATGTTGGGCAATTTCTTGAAAGTGTGGATCCACCTCGGGAGTGGTGGCTAGAATTTTCAGGCGATCATAGGCACTGGGGCCAGGGTTGGGCAGTTCGTGTGCATGGAAATACTCCCCCGCGGCGATGCCTGCCGCCCGTCGGGCACAGACCCTTGCACGGCCTTCATTCCCCGTTTGGCGGGATGCGTTGGCCATTTCAAGTTCTTTCTGAATGGTGACATGGATGTCCATAGGGGTGTTTTTTGAAACGCAAGGACAAAGCGCTGATACGTTTTTCTCTAGACTTTGGCGTTAATTTTCGTTGAAAAAATACCGCCCGTAGAGCGTATTCTGTTCCTTCAGGCGAGCACTCAGCGACGAGGTCAGCATGCCAGATTTCATGCGCCACTGCCAGTTTCCACCGAGTTTGCTGGGGAAATTCATGCGCGCTTTATTGTCGAGGCTAAGAATATCTTGCATGGGGGCTACTGCAAAAACGGCCACCGATCCCCAGGATGCGCGGATTAAATCCCAGGCGATATCGCTGCCACCGCGTGCCAGATAGCGGCGGGCAAAATCACGAATCTGTTCATCTGCGCGTTGGTACCAGCCTACGGAAGTATCGTTATCATGTGTGCCAGTATAAACCACGCAATTTGGTGTGAAGTTATGTGGTAAGAATGGATTGTTTTCGTCGCTGTCGAAAGCGAAAACCATGACCTTCATCCCAGGGAAGCCGAATTCTTCGCGTAGTTCAACCACATCAGGCGTGATCTCGCCCAAGTCTTCGGCGACGATGGGCAACTCGCCCAGAGCGGCCTCCACCTGTTGAAAGAGCGCGGCCCCGGGGCCGGATACCCAGCGTCCACGGATGGCGGTTTCTTCGCCGCCAGGAATCTCCCAGTATCCAGCGAAGCCGCGGAAATGATCCAGGCGGACAATATCCACCATCGAAAATACCGCCCTAAAACGTTCAATCCACCAGGAAAAATTTTGGTGTTGATGAACAGCCCAACGGTAAATGGGATTGCCCCAAAGCTGCCCGGTAGGGGAGAAGTAATCGGGTGGCACACCTGCGACGACAGTCGGCTGACCTTTTTCATTAAGATAGAATAACTCGCGGTTGGCCCAAACATCAGCGCTGTCATGGGCGACAAAAATGGGAATATCGCCCAAAATTTGGATACCTTGCTGGTGGACGTAGGCGCGGAGGTCATGCCACTGCTGGAAGAAGAGAAACTGAAAATAGGCGTGACGCTCGATTTCAGAGGCGTATTGCTGGCGGAAATCCTGTAGCGCTTTGGGTTCACGGTCGCGCAAGGGCGCGGGCCACTCCACCCAGGAGCGGTTTTGCTGAGTGTCCTTGATCGCCATAAAGAGCGCATAATCAAGCAGCCAATGCGCTTGTGCTGTTTGAAAGGCATCAAAATCTTTTTGTATCTTTGCCGGGAATGTATTTTTAAAGCGGATAAAGGAGCGTTCCAGTATTCCGAGTTTGTAGGGGATCACGCGGCCAAAATCTACCTGCTGAGCAAGCCAATTGGGCGCTTCGATGATGTCATCCCTGTGCAGCAGGCCGTTTTCCAGCAACACTTCAGGGCTGATAATATACGGATTCCCCGCGAAGGCAGAAAAACACTGGTACGGGGAGTCCCCGTACCCGGTCGGGCCGAGGGGGAGAATTTGCCATAATCGTGTGCCTGTGGCAGCCAGAAAATCTACCCAGCGTTTCGCCTGGGGGCCAATATCGCCAATGCCATAAGGTCCCGGCAAACTGGTGGGGTGCAGCAAGATGCCAGATGCGCGCTGAAAGTTCATCGCGGTTAATTGCCTCCAGCGGCGGGGCGCATGACGGGTTGAGGCTGTGCTTTTGGATCAGCAAAGAAATCTGCGGGTAAAGGCAAGGGTTCGTAAACAGCGCCGGTGCCGACCGTGCCGTATGGAATCAGGTAGAGTTGAGCGGTGGCTCCAGCTTCAAATGGCTGATAGGCAAATATAATATAGTGACCATCGGGGCTAAATTGAGGATCGCGATAACAGCATTTGTGATTAATTGGGTTGATCTGAGTTTCGGCGCGGTGCAGGTTGTTATTGTAGATATATAATTGTCCGTAGCCGTCATTGCGGGTAAAACTGGTGACGGCATACAGGAACCCGCCATCGTAGCCAAAATTTTGCAAATACGGTGAATCGTCGTAATTTTCTACGGTAAAACGGGTGGACGGGAATTCATCAATCAGGTTGGGTAGGTTCTGACAGTTGCCGATTTCGTAAATGCGAATCAGATCGCCCTGCAATCCACCCAAAGCCGCCAGAAGCATCACGGAGATGCGTGTGCCATCATTCGACCAGCGGACGAGTTTGGCATGCACCACGGCCTCGGTGCTGGTCAGCATGGGATCGTAAGCCGAACATTCGCTCATCGCTTGTAAGTCTGTGCGGAAACGAGCGACTTGCAGACGTTCTTTGTCGAAGGGGACGATATATAATTCGCGATTGAGCGCAATGACAGCCCGTGTGCCATCGGGTGAGATTGCGAAAGTTTCGAGGTTTTCTGCCGATTCAAAGCAGGCAATATAATCCAGTCGGCCGGTATCATATTCAGCATACCAGATACATTTGCCTGAAATATACGTGAGCGCCGTACCATCCGGAGTCCAGGATAGATTGGTTTTTGCGGCGCCATCGTTGGTAAGTTGTTCCAGATCGCTGCCATCAACATTCATCAGCCAAATATTATTGGCTTCGATGAAAGCAATTTTGTCGGAACCGCCCACAGTGGGCAACGCTGGTTCTGGTGTGCTGGTAGGTGCTTCTGGTGTGGCGCTTGAGGGGATGGTTGTGGGAGATTCGGACGTCGGTGTGGGGCTGCCGATTTCAATCGCGACTGCGGCTTCGGTGGATGAGGTCGCTTCGAGTGTTGGTTCCTCTGTTGTAGAAACTACTGCTGTTACGGTCGGCGTGGGAGATGCCAGCAAAGCCAGCGGGCCTTGACCGCGATATCCCATAAAAGCCGTTACTAATAGGACGACTGCACCTACCCCAACCAAGAGGAAAGCACCTACCGCATAGGGAATCCAATTGCGTTTAGTTTGACTCGGCATCAATGGCGGTGCAGCGGTAGCATACGGGGGCGGGGTGAGGGGAGGCGGAGCCGAAGATGGGGATAAGATCTCAGCGGTGGGTGGCGCACTCACCCGCGTGGCGGATACAATCGGCTTGGCCTGAAGCGTGGCATGAGTTTCCCCACGCAGTGCCGATTGCAATGCTGCCGACATATCTGCGGCGGTAGCAAAACGGTCATTGGGCTCTTTTGCCAGTAATTTTTGCAGCCACTGGTTGACGACCTCGGGCATCTCCGGTTTGAGATTAGCGATATCGGGGACAGGTTCCAAAATATGCATCATCATCACTTTTGCCGGGGTAGTCGCCTGATACGGTGTATGCCCAATCAGCATGTGATAGAAAATAATCCCCAGAGCATAAAGATCACTTCGTCCGTCCAGATCTTTTTCTCCCTGAATCTGTTCTGGACTCATATATGCCGGTGTGCCGATAATATTTTCCCCGGTCAAGGTATGACTTCCGTGTGCCAGCCGTGCGATCCCGAAGTCTGATAGATAGGGGTTGTTATATTGGTCGAAGAGAATATTCCCCGGTTTTAGATCGCGGTGTACGATGCCCTTTGAATGGGCAGCATCCAACGCATCCGCCAGCCGGGTGATAATTCTGGCAGCCTCTTTGTATGATAATGCGCCTTGTTTAAGCTTATCGGCCAAATCCCCACCGGACATCATTCGCATCACAATATAGGGCTGTCCATCCTCCTCGCCAAAGTCGTACACCGGCACAATCGCAGAATGTTCTAGCGCGGCAACCATTTTTGCCTCGCGCTCGAATCGTGCCCGGAATTGGGGGTCATGTAAGAAGGCACGCGGTAAAACCTTGAGAGCTACATCGCGCTCAAAATTTGGATCGTAAGCCTGATAAACTGTCGCCATTCCTCCGCGACCGAGTTCATTTTTAATGTGATAGCGTCCAATTTTATCTGCGGGCATGTTGATTCCCTAATCGCAAGGATTGTTGATAGAGATCATAAATAATTCTTGCTCAGGATTATACAACAAAATCTTTGTCCCTTGCCGAGTTGATGCTCATTCATTACAATACAGGCTCACTTGAACTGAAAAAATGAACCGAAACCCTTCCTTGCATTACATGGGAAGACATAGAAAAGGCAAGTATGTCCTTACAGTGGTACGTTTTACGAAGCAAGCCTAAAAAAGAAGATATTGTCTATCAACAGCTTCGCGCTCAAGAATTTGAAAACTATTTTCCGCGGATTCGTGTGCATCCCAAAAATCCGCGAGCGCGGAAATATAAGCCATATTTCCCAGGTTATATGTTTGTGCGCATAAATCTGGAAGATGTTGGCATGTCCGTTTTTAAATGGATGCCGCACACGTTGGGTTTTGTCACCTTTGACGATCAGCCTGCTACAATTCAAGAGCACATGATTCGAGATATGCAAGTGCGGATTCAAGAAATCAATGACGCTGGAGGAGAAATCTTTGATGGACTTAAACCCGGGGATGCGATCCGCATCGAACATGGCCCATTTTCTGGTTATGAAGCCGTTTTTGACACCCGGTTGCCTGGCACCGAGCGGGTGCGCGTACTGTTACAATTACTCAACGATAAACGCATGATCCCAATGGAATTGCGCACATCGCAAATCCGGAAGTTGGGGTAAAACGAAGATGCTAAAAAGGGGAGGAAGGTGTTATTTTATAGTTTCGAAACGGAGCTCCTGGATAAAAATAAAGGATGGAAATTTCCAATGAAAGGGAAAATTTGATGTCAAAAAATAATATAAATGATATTTGGCGGGTGTGGGAAAGCTCCGTGCAATATGGTGAAATGCTCTATAACCGTGCAATTGGGCAAGCACCAGAAATGGAAAGTAGCAAAGCAGTTGCCAAAGCTTTAGTAGGCATTATTCAACCCGGGAGTCGAGTTCTGGATGTTGGGTGTGGAGCGGGTCATTATCTTCGTTCTCTAAGGAAGCAATATAAATTTCAGTTCTCCTATTTTGGGATAGATGCAACGATGCCTTATATTGAGCTTGCAAAAAAAGCTTTTGAACACGATGCTGATGCGTTATTCCAGGTAGATGATATTTACAATTTGTCTTTAACTGACCAGTCTTTTGATATTGTATTATGCAATAATTTACTATTACATTTGCCCAGCATCGTTCAACCGATTAGGGAATTGTGGCGAGTAACCGGTAGCACATTGCTTATACGTTCAATGGTAGGTGAAAACTCATTTCGTATCCAGCAAATTCCGGAATGGGAACAAAACATTCAAGAAGATACAAAGATCAGTGAAAAGGACCCGCTATTTGATGAGAATGGTGAAGCTTTGCGATTTCACTACTTTAACATTTATTCTTCGGCATATATTGAATGGTGTTTCCAAAATCTTCGAGGAGTGGAAAACTTACACATATGGCCCGATCAAGATTTCTCCAATGATGCATTTAGTACAGATGATTGGCCTGAATATGATAAACCGAAAAATATCACCAAAGTAATCGCTGGATTGCAAGTAAATGGATATATTTTAGAGCCTTGGGCATTTATTCGAGCCGATCGTAGGAGGATTTAAGTATGTCTTCTATCCTGGTAATTATTCCAGCCCGTGGTGGATCGAAAGGCATTTCGAATAAGAATATTTCATCACTTGGGGGGAAACCATTATTGGCCTGGACAATTTTGGCCGCAAAACAAGTGAATTCGATAGCGCGTATTGTTGTAACTACCGATTCGCCTGACATCGCCGAGGTTGCGAAAGAGTATCAGGCCGAAGTGCCATTCTTGCGCCCGCGCGAATTAGCCCTGGATGATACCCCAGGCATGGCACCGCTGATACACGCCATCCGCTGGTTAGAAGAACATCAAAATTACCGCCCGGAGTATGTGATGTGCCTCCAGCCAACTTCGCCATTGCGAAGTGCCCGTGATATTGAAACTGCTATTGAGATCGCGCTGGAAAAAGATGCCGATGGCGTTGTCAGCGTTGCGCCCGTGAAGCAGCATCCTGAATGGATGAAACAAGTTGACGCGGAAGGACGTCTGCAAGATTATCTAGCTTCTGAACAACTGGCAATTCGGCGTCAGGATTTATCAGCGATCTATGCGTTAAACGGGGCCATCTATATGGCTCGCCGCCATATCGTTTTAGAAAAAATGACCTGGTATACTCACGAGACTTATGCGTACGTGATGCCAACGGAACGGTCCATTGATATTGATACGCCATGGGATCTGCACCTGGCTGACATGATTTTAAGAGATCGAGAAAACGATGCAACCGATAGACATCCGTAACCATAAGATTGGTGCTGGTCAGGCTTGCTTTGTCATTGCCGAAGCGGGCGTCAATCATAATGGGGATTTAAGTCTCGCCAAAAAATTGGTGGATGTTGCCGTTGAGGCGGGTGCGGACGCGGTCAAATTTCAGACATTTGATGCCAAACGCCTGGTCAGTGTGTCGGCGCAAAAAGCGCAATACCAGAAACAGACCACTGACACCGATGAATCGCAGTTCGAGATGTTGCAACGTTTACAGCTTTCTCCGCAAGCGCACCAGGAACTTCAAGCCTATTGTGCGCAGCGGGGTATTCTGTTCATGTCTACACCTTTTGACGAAACCAGCGCCGATTTTCTGGCTGAATTGGGCCTGGATGTTTATAAAACTTCATCCGGCGATTTGACCAATCTACCTCTTTTGGCGCATATTGCTCACAAAGCCAAACCGATGATTATCTCTACCGGGATGTCAACGCTGGAAGAAGTAGATAAAGCTGTACGCACAGTGCGGGATACCGGTAATGAACAACTCGTTTTATTGCATTGCGTCAGCAACTACCCGACAAACCCGGCAGATGTTAATTTGCGCGCCATGCACACACTCGCCAGGGAATTTGATGCCCCTGTGGGATTCTCCGATCACACCACCGGGATTGATATTGCCATCGCCTCCGTTGCACTGGGGGCGGCGATTTTAGAAAAACACTTTACCCTGGATCGTAACATGCCGGGGCCGGATCATCAGGCATCTTTGGAACCGGACGAACTGGCTGAAATGATTGCAAGCATCCGGCGCGTGGAAGCCGCGCTTGGCGATGGCATCAAGCAGCCGGTTGTGTCTGAACTCCCCGTTGCTGATGTGGGCCGTCGCAGCTTGCATTGGAGCGCAGCGCTTCCTGCAGAAACAATCATTGCGCGGGAACATCTGATTGCTTTGCGGCCTGGAACCGGAATTCCGCCTGCCAGGATAACCGCGTTCGCAGGCCATCGTTTGCGTAGAGCCGTGCAACCGGGGGAGATGGTTCTTGAGGATGATGTGGAGTTATGAGAACCATCGGCGTAGTTACTGTTGGGCGCTCAGATTATGGTATATATGTACCAATATTGCAGAGTGTTCAGGATGACCCCGGGCTTAGACTACACCTCATCGTTGCCGGCATGCATCTTTCCCCTGAATTTGGTCTGACGGTAAAGCAGATTAGCCAGGATGGCTTCAAGATCGACGAGCAGATTGAAATGTCATTATCATCAGATACGCCCGAAGGGATAGCCAAAACCATGGGGTTGGGCATAATTGGCTTTTCACAGGCTTATGCTCGTTCTCGTCCTGATATGCTGGTTGTGCTGGGTGACCGCTTTGAGATGCACGCTGCGGCTTTAGCAGCTTTGCCCTTCCGAATACCGGTGGTGCATATTCATGGTGGCGAAATCACCCAGGGCGCCATCGATGATGCCCTGCGTCACTCGATGACTAAATTGAGCCACTTGCACTTTGTCAGTACACAAGAATATGCTCAACGTGTTATTCAGCTTGGTGAGGAACCGTGGCGTGTTGTCGTTTCGGGAGCACCCGGATTGGACAACTTGAAAAATATCCGGTTGTTGACCCGTGAAGAGTTGTTCACGAAGTTTGGAATCCAATATGACGAGGTACCATTTCTGTTGGTTACCTACCACCCGGTAACACTGGAATATGAGCAAGTAGAATGGCAGACGGCAGAACTACTGGCCGCTCTGGAGTTAGCGAACTTGCCCGTAGTTTTTACGCAACCCAATGCCGATACCGGAGGACGCGTCGTAGCTCAAATGATTGCAGACTTTGTTGAAACTCACTCGAATGCGCAAATGATCCATAACTTGGGAACGCAGGGCTATTTCAGCCTGATGGCTCATGCGTCAGCTATGGTTGGTAACTCATCGAGTGGTATCATCGAAGCGGCTTCATTCGAACTTCCGGTTGTTAATTTAGGTATGCGCCAGACCGGGCGCGTGCGTGCAGCAAATGTCATTGATGTTGATTATCCCCGTGACGATGTTTTGGTTGGTATTCGGCTGGCACTTGCGCCGCGATTCCGCGTTGCTTTGCGCGGAATGAAAAATCCCTATGGCGATGGCGAAGCAGCAAAACGGATCGTCGCATCGCTCTCGCAAATCCAGTTGGATTCGAAACTGATCGTCAAATGCTTTCATGATTTTGCTGGAAGAGCTGATTATTTTTGATAATCGCGCATCCGAAGGTAAATTTTGAACTGTTTGGTTGGATTGCGAGATTATAAAGGATGAGCAATGGCTTTGATGGTGGTCGGATTAGGTGCTGGGGGACATGCCAAAGTGCTGATTGAAATCATGCGAGAAAATCCATCTTGCAAATTGGTGGGATTACTGGATCCCAGGCCAGAGATGCGCGGGCGGGATGTTTTAGGTGTTCCAGTTCTAGGGGGGGATAATTTGCTCCCGGAGCTGGCGCGTGCCGAGGTTGATCACTTTTTTGTGGGATTGGGTGGCGTCGGGGATAACCAACCCCGACAACGCCTCTATCAGATGGCGTTGTCGTTTGGTCTGCAACCCTTGCAAATCATCCATCCACAGGCCATTATTTCGCCCTCTGCTGATCTGGCCAACGGTGTTATGATTTTGGCTGGCGCGGTCGTGAATGCTGATGCGATTGTCGGTGTCAACACAATCATTAATACCCGCGCCATAGTTGAACATGATTGTGTAATTGGCGATCATGTCCATCTTGCTACCGGCGCGCAACTGGCAGGTGGCGTACATATAGATGCTTTGGCCCACATTGGCATTGGCGCTGTGATTTTGCAAGGTGTGCATATCGGTGCGGGAGCCGTGGTAGGCGCGGGAGCAGTTGTCCTTCACAATGTCGCCCCTGGCCAGATTGTTATCGGTATCCCCGCTCGTGCGAAGAACTGAATCCATGATGACTCGCAAGATAGAAACTTTTTTTATATCCCCGCAGTCTTCATTGCGGCAGGCAATTGAATGCCTGAATAAAAATGCCAAGGGTATTGCTCTGGTGGTAGATGATGAAGCGCGCCTACTGGGCACTGTGACGGATGGCGATGTGCGTCGCGCCATTCTTGCCGGGAATGACCTTGATTCTTCCGTAGATGAACTACTCAAAAATAAAGCCACAACCTACTATCCCAAACCGATTACGGTATCGCCGCGGGCAGAGCGCAGCGAAATGCTGGGGCTGATGAAAGAGTATGTCATTCATCAATTGCCTGTGTTGGACGATGACGGGCGTGTGATTGACCTGGTCACAATGGATGACTTGCTGACCGAAGATGAGCAGGCGCTTCCTTTGCAGGCGGTGGTGATGGCGGGTGGCTTTGGCACACGCCTGCGCCCCCTCACCGAAGATTTGCCCAAGCCCCTTTTGTTGGTTGGTGACCGGCCGCTGCTGGAACGCACCATCGAGCAGTTGCGTCAGGCGGGAATCCGCAATGTAAATATCACCACCCATTTCATGGCCGAGAAGATCAAACAGCATTTTGGCAATGGCAATGTCTTCGGCGTTGATATTAACTATGTGGAAGAAACCACACCTTTGGGCACGGCTGGCGCCCTGGGCCTGATGGATATCCCTCAAGACCCGTTACTGGTGATTAATGGCGATATTCTCACCCAGGTCAATTTTCGGGCGATGCTGGCTTTCCACCGGCAAAATCATGCTGCTCTTACGGTTGCGGTGCGGCGCTTTGAATTCAAGGTTCCCTACGGTGTTATCCAAAGTGAAGGCCCTTATGTAAAGGGTCTCAGCGAAAAGCCGGTGATGAATTTCTTCGTCAACGCCGGTATCTATCTGTTAGAGCCATCGGTTTATCAGTATATCCAACCCGACCAGCACCTGGATATGACAGAGTTGATCCAGATTTTGCTGAATCACGATAAAAAAGTTGCCAGTTTTCCAATTGTGGAATACTGGCTGGATATTGGGCAGCATACCGATTACGAGCAGGCGCAACAAGATATAAAGGATGGGAGGCTTCATTCTTGAACTGGCAAACAAAAAAGGTTTTAGTGACAGGAGCCGGGGGTTTTATTGGGAGTCATCTTGGCGAAGAACTGGTGCGCCGCGGCGCACAGGTGCGTGCTTTTGTCCATTATAATGCTCTAGGGCGCTGGGGTTGGCTCGATGCTTCTCCACTGAAGGATGAGATTGACGTTGTGGCCGGGGATATTGCCGACCGGGATAGTGTGCGCGGCGCTGTTAGGGGCGTTGATGTTGTTTTTCATCTGGCGGCATTGATTGGCATCCCCTATTCGTACCAGGCCCCGCTATCGTATGTGAACACCAATATCGTTGGCACGCTGAATGTGTTGCAGTCTGCCCTCGAGCATGATGTGGAGCGGGTGGTGCATACCTCCACTAGCGAAGCCTATGGCACAGCGAAATACGTGCCGATTGACGAGGCACATCCCCTACAAGGGCAATCCCCTTACTCGGCGACCAAGATTGGGGCTGATAAGCTGGCCGAATCGTTTCACCGTTCCTTTGGGTTCCCAGTTGCCACCATCCGGCCCTTCAACACCTACGGGCCGCGGCAGTCGGCTCGGGCTGTGATTCCCACTATTATTGCACAGGCGCTCTCGAAGCCGGAAATCCGCCTCGGTAATCTCATCCCCACCCGCGATCTGAATTTCGTCCTTGATACCGCGGCAGGCTTCATCCGCATGGCGGAATCGCCCCAGGCGATTGGACAGGTCATCAATATCGGCACCGGAAAAGAGATTTCGATTGGCGATCTGGCCGCCTTGATTCTGAAGATTATGCAAAAAGACCTGCCTATTGTGACCGAAGGTTTGCGCCTGCGCCCTGAAGCCAGCGAAGTGGATCGTTTATGCGCGGACAACACAAAGGCCCAAGAACTTTTAGGCTGGGAGCCGCAATATACGTTGGTTGCAGGGCTAGAAGAAACGATTTCCTGGATTAAGAGGAACATTGAACGCTATCGACCCG
>CALCSH010000087.1 GCA_937893815.1 uncultured Anaerolineae bacterium
GTCGGTGCGCCCCAGGTCGGTCAAGATTTTGACCGACTGGTTATACTCGACCATCTTCTGACCCACGGTGACAGAACCCAGGCCGATGGCGATCAGGCTCAAAATCAACAGCATGGCCATGGCCACTAGAAAGAGGCGGTTGCGAAAGGCATCGCTGATTTCCTTGCGGGCGATGACCCACAGATTATGGCCGCGCTTAGGGGACGGGAGGGAAAGGGGAAGTTTATTAGTTGTCATTTGATAAATTCCTTCGATAACTTTGCTAGCATACAAATTGGGTGGGCGGAGAATTGCCCTAACCCTAACCCACTCCCAATGGGAGAGGGGATAAAAGCATCCGATTCAGCCCCCTCTCCCCATGGGAGAGGGCGGGGGGTGAGGGGTTTACCTCCGTCCCTTAGATCGGAAGTAGATTAAGACACCGCCGACGGCCAGCAGCATGATGCCCAGAGCGCCGTAGAAAAAGGTGGGGCTTTTCTGGACTCGCACCATAATGGCGCTCTCCGGGCTGGTCGTCTGATCGCTGGTCAGCGATAGCTTGAGATCCTGGTCACGCGCCACCTGGGAGGCGGGCACCTGCACCCGGACTTGGATCGTGGCTTGAGCGCCTGTTTCCAGGCTGGACAGGGTTGCCGGGTCTGTGGATACTATCCACTTGGCCGGGGCCTCCACCGCCAGGGCTAGATTGGTGAGGGCGGCCGCGCCGCGGTTGGCGGCAGTGATCTCGAAGGTGAACTCCTGGCCACTGAAGGTATTCAGGTTCAGGCTTTGGCTGACGATTTGGACGGCGTAAGTATTCTCCACGTTGAGGCTCAACGGGTGCATTAATGGAATCCCATCGTCGCGGCTGGCGCTGAATTGGGCTGTATAATGCCCGATGGCGGTATCAGCCGGGACTTCAATGCGCAGGGTCAGCATTGTGAAGCTATTGGCCGCTACGCTGACTTTGTCGAGCTGCGGGCCGCCCTGGGTGAAGCTGGCTGCCAGGGCATCCGGCAGGCCGCTCAACGTCAGGCCGTATTCATGAGATGCGGCGGTGTCGTTGCGCAACTCGATCGGATATTCAGCCGTCTGGCTAGCCTGCACGGTTTGAGCCAGGGCAATCTCGTCGGCACGCGCCGGGGAGGCAAATCCGGCGCTTACCAGCAAGATCAACAATAAGGTTAGAATGAATTTATTTTTCATGGCTTATTCCAAAACGAGGGTTTCATTACGGGAAAAGATCGTAAATCCTGCCGCAATGAAAGCCACTGTGGGGGCCAGCAGTGCCAGTAACGTCGTCAGAGCGTGGCTGGCGAGTGTCCCCGCGCTCATGGCTCCACTACCAGCCGCCGATTGCAGCAGTTGCCCACCGATATTGCGCAGATGCCAGGTGGGGGAGATGAAGTTGATCGCCTGCGAGATGGCTGTATCCTGCGGAATCTGGTTGACCGACCCGCTGATACCGTTGACCACACTACTGTTGGACATCAGGGTTTCGGCCATCTGCGGGACGACAAAGCTGAACACGGTCCAAACCACCAGCGCGATCAAAAAGACTGTGGCGCTATTGTTCATACGGATGCTGAGTAGCATCGCCAGGCTGAGGAAGATGAGCATATAGCTGAAAGCCATCAGCATAAAAGCGAACAGCCGGGCGACTTCACCTGCGGTAGGCAGGATGCCACCCACCAGAACCAGTAAAACCAGGTTGAAGATGAAAATCAACCCCAGCAAAACGGCGATCACGGCGGCGTTACCGAGTAATTTGCCAGTGATGAGTTGGTCACGGAAGACTGGGCGGGAGAGGATCAACTTCAAACCGCCGGATTCTTTTTCGTCGATCAGGGTGTTGTACCCCAGGATCACGGCCAGGATGGCGCCCACCATGCTGACGTATTCAATCAGGTTGGCGAGGATCGTCAGCGTGCGAATTTCCGGCGCGGCGGGCAGGGTGGTGACGTCCTGGGCTTGCAGCGTGGTGATGGTCTCGTTGTAGATGCGCATTTCGGCGCGTTTGGTTGTGCTGCCGATGTAGACCGATAAAATCGACAGGCCCAGAAACAAAAAGGTGATCGTCAGAAACAAGCGGTTGCGAAAAGCCGCTCGAAATTCTTTACGGGCAATGATCAAGGCAGTCTTCATGATTGGATGGCTCCTTTAGCGCTGGGGCCATGCCCATTGCCGTTCTCGACGCGCTCGACATTAAGATAAATATCTTCCAGGGAGGGGGTATCCGGGAAACGGGCGATCACATTTTGAAGTTTTTCAGCGATGAC